>CALIEE010000190.1 GCA_938022485.1 uncultured bacterium
CTACCTGAACACTAAACTAGGACCATTCAACAGGCCAGAAAAGAATCCAGGCTAACCAAATTTTTCCTTAGAACTGCCTGTTCTTAAGAAACAACTAATTATTAAGACGCTGATTCGCAAGAAGTTGATACAATTTCTTTTCCACAAAATAAAAGCACTATTCTAGGGTCTAAATACCCGTCAGTTTGACACAGTGATCTGTAAAATAGCTTATTTTAGGCTGATTCAGCCTTATGCTCGTATACCACCAAGGGCTGTTCACCACGAGAGATACTTTCCTCCGAGATTACTATCTCTTTGATATCCTCGTCTGATGGGATCTCGTACATTAGGTCAAGCATGACCTCTTCAAGTATCGCCCTAAGCCCTCTTGCGCCAAGCTTCCTTTCAATTGAAAGTTTTGCAATAGCTTTCAACGAATCGTCGGTAAATTTAAGCCCCACACTCTCCATTTCGAAAAGTCGCTGGTATTGCTTAATCAAAGCATTCTTAGGTTTACTTAAAATATTGACCAAGGCCTGCTCTGAAAGCTCCCTCAGAGTAGCAACAACTGGTAGCCTCCCAACAAACTCTGGAATCAAACCGTATTTGAGTAAGTCTTCTGGTTGGGTCTCTACAAGCAAATCACTCTTATCTGACTTAGGTTGTACCTTGGAGCTAAAGCCCATGGAATTACCAAAAGACCTCTTAGAAATTATGTCCTCTAGGCCCATAAAGGCCCCACCGCAAATAAACAAGATGTTGGAAGTGTCCACCTGAAGGAACTCTTGCTGTGGATGCTTTCTTCCACCCTTTGGAGGAATACTTGCAGTAGTACCTTCTATGATTTTAAGCAAAGCTTGCTGAACACCTTCCCCGGAGACGTCTCTTGTTATCGAAGGATTTTCAGACTTCTTAGAAATTTTATCGATCTCATCAATATAGACAATCCCTCGCTGAGCCTTTTCAACATCATAGTCCGCGGCTTGCAGAAGGTTTAAAATAATATTCTCTACATCTTCACCAACATAACCAGCCTCAGTCAGATTGGTAGCGTCAGCAATTGTAAAAGGAACATCAATCAGACGGGCAAGAGTTTGGGCTAAAAGAGTTTTACCCGAGCCAGTTGGCCCAACCAAAAGAATGTTACTCTTCGCAAGCTCAACCCCACCTTTAGTGCTGGAATCCTCAACTCGCTTGTAATGGTTGTAAACTGCGACAGATAGAATTTTTTTGGCGTCCTCTTGGTCGATAACATAGTCATCGAGGAAGGCCTTTATCTCTTTTGGCTTAGGAATACTGATTGAGGTTTCACCAGTGGTTTCCTCCGCAACTTCGTCCAGTATAATATCGTTACAAAGATCAATACACTGGTCGCATATATAAACCCCAGGGCCTGCAATTAGCTTTCGAACTTCATCTTGGCTAGCTCCACAAAAGCTGCAAACTAAACCGGCTTGATTTCTATCGCTGGACTTACTCAAGGTGAATTCCTAAGAGGTTTTAAACTTAGACACTATTATACCGAAGGGTGGCAGCCAAGCCAAGCTACTTTCTAAACGTGCACTACCTCTAAGCTCTCAAACAAACTAGCTATTTTTAATAGGAGTAGGTCTCTTAGAAACTACCGAATCAACTATTCCGTAGTCCTTGGCCTCTTTAGCAGACATGAAGTTATCGCGCTCAGTGTCAGCAGCGACCTCCTTAACCTCTCTATCGCAATGCCTGGCGAAAGATTCGTTAAGTCCCTTCTTCAGTCTCTTCATTTCTTGGGCATGAATCTCAACATCAGTTACCTGACCTTGAAAACCTCCAGATGGTTGGTGGATCATGATCCGCGCGTGAGGCAAAGCTGCTCGTTTACCCTTAGTTCCTGCAGAAAGAAGAAAAGCTCCCATACTAGCAGCTTGTCCAAGACATAAGGTTGAGATGTCTGCGGAGACATATTCCATGGTGTCATAAATAGCGAGACCAGCTGTCACAGACCCTCCCGGAGAGTTGATGTAGAAAAATATATCCTTTGAAGGATCTTCACTTTCTAAAAATAAGAACTGGGCAATAATAACATTAGCTACTGCGTCATTGACCTCTGAGCCAAGAAACACGATGCGGTCTTTAAGCAGGCGCGAGTAAATATCGTAAGATCTTTCCCCGCGACCGGTTTGCTCGATAACGTATGGTACGTAATTCATCTATGTTTCCTCAGTTCAGTTTCTGGGTAAGTAAAAGACCTACTCCTTATCTTCCGCAGCAGCCTTCTTCTTTCCACCTTTCTTTTTATTCTCTTCTTCAGGCTTTGAAGCCTTAATTTTACACTCAGCAAGAAGACTTTCCATGACCTTCTCACGAGCAAGGTGGGATTTTAACCGATCCAGCGACTTGGGCAAATCATAAATTTTCTTTATCTCATCAACCCCCACGCTGGACTGCTTAGCTTCTTTCTCCAACCACTCATCAACGTCCTTATCCCCTATCTCAATCCCCTCTTGTTCCAAAATCCTCTCAAGAGCTACCCCCTGCTTAACACGCATCTCAGCTCTTTCTCCAAGACTCTCTCGGAAACCTTCAACACTAATTTGATAAGACTTCTGATCGTTAGGGTCCAAGAGCCTAGCTTCAAAAAGTATATTTCGGATCTCTTCGTCTACAAGAATGCCTGGAACTTCAAACTTCAACTTATCCAGCAGAGTAGAAAAATAACCCTCTACTTTGGATTGGTGGTTTCTTCGCTCGATGTCACGATCAATAGTGTCCTTAATCTGCTTTTTAAGTGCAGCAAGATCCTCTGCTACTTCTTTCTCTTTAACAAACTCATCCGTTAGTTCAGGAATTTTTCGCTCGCTGATCTCATGCACTGTTATTGAGTAGCTGGCTTTCTTACCGGCAATCGCTGGGTTGGCAATATCTCCTGCCATATCAACTTCGATGCTTTGCTCCTTCTCCTTTTCAAGGCCAACCATTGCCTTTTCAAAGTTTTCAGGCACTGAACTCGCTCCAAGAAGAATCGTTACTTCCTTAGCCTCGGAACCATCAAATGGCTCCCCACCAATTGTTCCTGAGTAAGAAACCTTAAGAAGATCTCCTTTCTTTACTTTCTTTCTGCTAACAGGCTCGCTTGACGCAAACATCTCAGCAACTCGTGTCAACTCAGAGTCCATCAACTGATCACTATATTCAGTGACCTCGCACTCGAAGTTAAGCTTTTTGTAATCCTTTATCTCCGGGGCCGGGTACAACTCTACAGCAGCGGAAATTTCAACATCTTTCCCTTCTTCAATTGGTTTGATGTCAATTTTTGGATAGCCCACCACGTTGAGCTTGTGATCGTCGAGTGCTTCTCGGTATGCCTGCGAGACAAGCTCCTCTAAAACGTCGTTCTGTATTCTATCACCATACATTTTCTCAACCACTTGGCGAGGAGCTTTACCAGGGCGGAAACCTTTAATCCGAGCCTGCTGCGCAGCTTTATTAACGCCAGAAGAGAATTTCTCATCATACTGGCCTCTCGGAATTAAGATTTTAATGTCTCTGGAAACCTCACCAGTTTCTTCGATCGATACTTTGGCACTCATCTCTGTAGTCCTTTAAAAGATTTGAGGAGCTTTCACTCTCAGTCGAGCTTGACCACTGCAGGTCCAGTCGCTTCGTGATTATAATAATATAAGAGGGGTCAGAAAAAAATATGCGGGAGAAGGGACTCGAACCCCCACGCGCTAGGCGCACTAGATCCTAAGTCTAGCGTGTCTACCAGTTCCACCACTCCCGCAGTGGGGGCAAGGGATATCAAAGACGGGCAGCTGAATCAATGAGGATTGGCCAAAATCTTGGCAAATACTGCAGCGTTTTAGTATCCTTTACTGGCAGCTCATAGAATGGCTGTGCTCAAAGATTGAGTTAGCTAGTTTCAGCCCTTTCTCCGCTGAGAAATGGCGAGCATCGCTAAAATCAGATTTCTCAAACTTCAGAATGTCGTTCTGGTCGATAATTGATATTTTACTGTCCCCATTTATCTCAGAAACAACCTTGCCTACCGAAGACTCCAAGGCTGAGAAGGCTTTCTTTCGCAAAGCAACACGCCGTTCAGTGAGAGTATCCTGATGGAATCCACCTTTAACAATAACTACACAGGAGCCACTCTCAACTACTCTCACAAGAAATTTTTCGAAAATTTCCATGTTGGGTTCCAGATATTTGAGACGCTCAGGAGTAATACTATCCTCCAAAAACTCCAACTCCTCCAACAAAACGTCTTTTTTAGAACTTTGTTCAAACATAACTTGCTCAGTCTTAATCCGTTTATGTTTAGATAGGAGCTTTTGTTTATAACCACGTGGTACGAAATTAAATTTATATTCAGGAAGCCAATCCGACACCCAAAGCTGCTTAAGCGAAAAACTAACCCTATCAGCTCCTAAAACATCTAAGAAATTAGCTTTTAAGAACTTCCCCCATGACCAAAGCTGAGCAATCCCTTTCTCGGGAGTATAGTACATAGTGTCTAAATTAGGAGAGAGTGAGATCGAATCCTCTGACAAGTAAAGTAAAACATATTTAGGACCAACTTCGATGATATCATCAACGTAAAACAAGTAATCGGTAACCTGCATGGAAGGAAACTCCCATTTCAAAAGTTCCTTCGATTTCCCATGAAGAGCCTTATACAAGGAGCCAGTCTGACTATCACCAATAGCTAGATACCTAAGCTCAGGGTAAGGGCTAATCCACTCCCGAAACTCATAGCTCATCGCCCCTCTTTGTTGAAAACCAACCTCCTTCCAATTCAACAATTGGAAATGGGCTCCCCACGATAGCGGGTTACCAAAAAACACAAATCTGAATAGAATTAGAGTTCCCAGACAATACCCCAAAGCCGCAAGGGAGGAATAGCGTCTAATCAGCAGCCAAATTAACAAAAAGGAAAGGCAAAGCAGCGCTAATGAAGCCAACACAGCGCTGCCGTCAAGAACACCGAATCGAGAAATAGCTTTAAAAAAACTAGAAGTAATAGACGACATAAAAGCTCAACTAAAATTGAAAATAAATAAACTCTTGGCTACCAAATTCTCCAAAGCAGACAATTGACAACAGCATTACCGCGTAAAGAACTCCACGAAATAAAGGGGGCCAAGAAAATATTGAGTAGTTATCATTCTTACGTAGAGTAGAGATTTGAATGATTCCCAAGACAGCGGTGTAAAACCCTAGATTCAAAAAGTGATAGACCGCTGCATTATTCCAATTCAAACCTTCAAATAGTATCTTACTGGCGATCGATGATATATCGCCTAGCTCTTCCACCCGAAAAATAAGCCATCCAAAACAAGTAATCTGAAACATTATAAAAATGGAAAGCAGTCTAAAAACTAGTTTCTTGGTAAAGCTTGGAAGATAAGATTTTAAAACTGAGTAAACGATTAGCAAGAAGCCATGGAAGAAACCCCAGAGAACAAAGTTCCAGGCGGCACCATGCCAAAAACCACTCACAACAAAAGTAATTAGCACGTTACGAAAAAGAATAGCTTGTCCTCCACGGCTACCACCAAGGGGAATGTAAACGTAATCTCTAAACCAAGAAGAAAGGCTAATGTGCCAATGCCGCCAAAAGTCCGAAG
>CALIEE010000191.1 GCA_938022485.1 uncultured bacterium
TAGGCATTGCCCAAAACTCTCCAGAAGAAGTCAGCTCCGAAAATGTTGAAAATGAAAATACCCGTCTGAGTGAAATGATTTCTTCGGAAATGTTGGCTGAGTGTAGTGACACTCTCATTGAAGACTTAGAGGAACTTTTCACAGAAGAGGGGTTCTTACCAGAAGAAGAAACTCTCGAAGAGGTTAAAGAATTTGAATCCCAAGCTGAAGTTGATCTACAGGACTTCAAAGAAGAAGACTTAGTACTACACCCTGAGCCGGATGAGCTTGTGCTCTACCACTCTCCTCGTATGCAGCGGCGTAGAGCTGTCGCTCGTGAGCTTGTAAATAAAGGAGTGGAACACTTCAAAGCTCAACAACTAGGACCAGCAAAGGATGCCTGGGAACAAGCTCTGTTATTAGATAGAAAAAACAAAGACGCAGTAAGAAATCTTGAAATCTTAGAACAATTAATTGACTCTATAAAAAAATAGCTAGCTATTCCAAATTGTCGTCTGACATTAGATAAGACTCAATAAAAGAGTCTAAATCGCCATCCAACACTGCTTGCACGTTGCCAGTCTCGTGACTAGTTCGAAGGTCTTTGACCATCTGATATGGCTGCATAACATAACTCCTAATCTGACTTCCAAAGTCTATCTTTCTTCTTTCACCAGCAATTTGCTCAGCCTCCGCTCTTTTCTTATCCATTTCAACTTCATAAAGCTTAGCTTTTAAAAGCTTTAGACACGTGGCTTTGTTTTTATGCTGGGACCGCTCATTTTGGCAGGCGACAACAATACCAGTTGGTTCATGGGTAATACGAACTGCTGAGTCTGTCTTGTTAATATGCTGCCCACCGGCTCCGCTTGCTCGATAGGTGTCAATTCGAAGCTCCTCATCCTTAATATCAATTTCAACGGAATCATCTAGCTCTGGCATAACAGAGATTGAGGCAAAAGAGGTGTGCCGTCGGGCATTGGAATCAAAGGGGGAAATTCTAACTAGTCGATGAACTCCTCTCTCTGAACGTAAAAATCCGAAGGCATTTTCACCCTCTACAAATACTGTTGCGGACTTAATACCTGCCTCTTCTCCAGCCTGTATGCTAAGCACTTCACTTCTAAAATCTCTGCTTTCAACCCAACGACAATACATGCGAAGAAGCATTTCTCCCCAGTCTTGCGCCTCGGTGCCACCAGCTCCCGAGTTTATTTCAATAATGGCATTAGAGCCATCATGCGCTCCCGAGAGCATCTTCTCTAGTTCTATAGAACGAAGCTTAGTCTCCGCTTTTTGCAGTTCTTCTCCACACTCATTAGCTAGATCTTGATCATTACTTTCTTTAACCAGCTCGAGCATCACTTCTAAATCCTCAGTTGTCGCCCTAAGTTTCTCAACTGAGTTTACTTGATTTTCTAAACGGGATCTTTCTTTTTGAATTTCTTGAGCTCGGTCATTATCATTCCAAAACTCTGGGGCAGAGGATATCTGTTCTATTTCTTTAAGACGGGTCTTCTTTGAAGGTAAGTCAAAGATAGCTCCCCAACGAATCCAGTCTCTCGCTCAGAGATTCCAGTCGTTGTTTAATGTCGGTGGGGTCGAAGGGCATTGCGTTCTAGCTTAAAAAGGATTCCTTAGTTAAGCCAAACTAGCCAAAATTACAGTTGGCTGCAACTAAAGGCTTGTAAAATGAGTGATGGGGCTTCACGAAAATAAATATCCTAAAGCGATAGTTTGAAATTAAAAAACTATCCTGTGAAAACCTCCCTCAAAAAAAACGCCGGCCGGAACTGTGGTTAGACAGTTCCGACTCGGGTTTTAACTACAATGGAAAGAAGAAATCAACCAATCCTCCCTAATATAACTAAAGTATAATGCATCAACAAAACTCTAGCTGATAGGCTAAGATTATTGGGACCGACTTTAAGAACCCACCTAGCAATGCCAAGTTGGTTCTTTTTCTTCTCTGACTTAGTTAACACTTCCTCTCGATCAACTTCTTCGAGCAAGCTTGATAACAACTCCCTTGATTCCATCAACTCCATCTTTAGTTCAGCAAAATATGTGTCTCCATAACCTGAAGCCACACACATCAATCTCACTGACTCAAGATCAGAAACCAAGTTGGCTTCTAAGGCGAATTTAACAGCTCTTTTAAATTTCGCTGTCGACAACAATAGCTCTCGGTCTTCTGCACTAGTTTCTTTCCAAGCCGGTAAGAAGCCTAAAAGCAAAAGATATTCGGCAGAGTTTAGGGCCAGTAGTTGTTGCACTGCGATTGCTCGAAGCCCAAGTCCTGACTGATCTCTAGATAAGTCTCGATCAGACAAGTTTGCCGAATCAATTGTATCAAGAGAAGGACTCTTCATTAGCAATGCACGAAGCGGATTAGCGTGCTTCTCAAACTGCTTAACTACCTTTGCCGAAAAGCTGTATAAGGCAAGAGAACGAGCAGGATCATGCTTTGGTTTATCACCAAGAGCTTCCATCAAAGTTCCTAAATGGTACTGAACTTGCTTCAAACTCATAAAGACGCTTGAAGCTAATCCACCCTGGACAGTAAACTGAACATTACGAACCAAACCTTTAAGGTTCGGAAGAGTCCAGGCGAGATCTTGCAAGTTCTCGCCACCGCCACGGGCACGGTTACGACCGGCACCAACGAAGAGAACTACTTGCCAACCTTCTTCTTTTGCTACTTGAAGTAACTCTTGAATCAGATGACCGATACCGATCAGAGACCAGAAGCCAGCATGAGCCGCTGTGTCGGAAGGACCAACTTGAAAACGTACTATCTTTTTACCGTTCTCAACCTCCATTGCATAAGCTTCAAAAGCTGGATCTTTAAGCAGCTGTCTCAGCTTAACTGTCCATTGCTCCATTCTGAAAAAACGCTCCAGAAGGGGACAAATTGGAAGGCAAGTTCCACAGCTTTTCATTACGGCCGCAAGCTTAAGCACATCGTCGACTTCTTCAGCATCCGCTATTACCGCTTGAGTTAGTCGATGACTACTAGTAACCCCACCTAGAACTTGTTCCAAGCGAGAATCATAGTCTTTCTCGGCGGCAGCGATGTTCAGAATAGCCTCTCGAGGGTCACTATCTCCTATCCTAGAGTTAAAGACCTCTCGAACAACAGAAGCATTCTCTCTCAACTGACGAGGTACTTTAGCCTCGAAACAGGCGTTAAGAACTTCCACCGCCGTTCTAGAACGATTTCCGTCCATATCTCCTTCCACCCATCCCTCCAGAGACCAGTTTTTGAATAGTCGGTTCTTAGAAACCGCCATCAGAAACAAATAGGCCACTTTCAGCACGAACTCACCCATGGTTTTGGCCGAGGGCTTTTTTTCATTTCTCATCGGCAGTTTAAAGGTTGCCCTAACTGCCGAATCAAAACTTGCGGGATCACCATCTGTTACAATAGTGCGTGTGGCTTGATTCAAGCCCCAGGCACTATGCACGTGAAACGGCGTTGGGTGATAGGTCAGAACAGCCGTAAGGCCGATTTTCTTTAGCCATTCCTTTACTTCAAACTTGGACTTTTCTGACCAAGCTTTATGGACATGGTAAAGATTTTCCACTAAGCCTCTGATAAGTAGAGCCTTAGCAAAATCCTCGGTCACATCATCAGGACTAAGTGCTGATAAATCAGCCTTCCCTTTAGCAATGTCCTCCAGTAAACCAGTGTCTAGCTCTGGCTTATAGGATTTTACGGTTTCCCATAGTAGTTCAACAACTTCTGAAAAAGTCATTTTTGTTTCCTCAGTTTATGAAAAGAAAAGTTTGTTCCCTTGAAAATGGAACGGAAAGCTTCCGGAAAAACACGGGATTGCGGGTTTAAAGAACCTCTTGTTCTAAAACCATGTGTTTTCGTGAAGCCTCCAGGTAAGCTGGAGGCTTCAGATCACTCATCTACTTAAGGAATATTGGCTGTACAAACCGGACTGCTACTACCCTGAGCAAAGCAGGCAACAAAGTTAAGTGGCTAACAAATGGTTAGTTATCAAGAGCCATAAAAGAACGACTGAGGAGCTAACTCCTCATATAAGGCGATAATTTACTACAGTTTAGGTCAATAATCCAAGCTGCTCGGCATTGAAATTTTATTAGTATTTTTAACTTCTTAGTGGCCCAAGCCTCAATTCCTTAGGCCCCAAATAGCCATAGTTTAGCTAACGAAGTATTATCCCATCCTTTCGGCCATCTGTTCGGGCCTTGCTCCCTACATACTTTTCTAAAGTAGAAGTTCGAGATCTAAAGTTTCTACAACAAGATCTCCCTGCCTCGTGTCGGGTGGGCTGTTTCAATTGAGTTCAACTTCAATAAGGAAACCCCGGCCCTCGCGAGGCCGCAGAATCAAGGTTAATACAACCAGGTTTTTGTGGTCTTTCTTTTTTATCAACGGAGAGACTCAATTGAAAATAGCTCTATTAAGACACCTTAGATGTGAGAAACAAACTAACCCTTTGTGCCGAAACCCTGACTCATTGGTTAATGTTGGAGACAGTAAGGCAGCCAATCAAGTTAGTCGATTTTTTACCACCTTCGCGAAACTTACTGACAAAGACCGAGGCGTTAATACAGTTTATCTTCAGTGTAGTAAACTTAAGAGAGCCACTGCGACTACGGCATTTGTTACAAAGCATCTTGTAGAAAAAGGAATTGAAGTAGTTCCCAATGACCCAAACAAAAATTTAAATGAATGGGGTTTGGGTAAAGTTAAATCTATGACTCTCGCTGAAGCTCATCGAAGTTGTCCTGGTTATCCCTTTCGGTGCAGTTATGATGACATTCCTGATGCTGAAAAAGTCGATGACTTACTTATTAGAGTTGAGTCGGTAGCAACAGAGTTGGTGTCCAATGCACAATCAAAGAATTATAGCGAAAACGAAGCCGTTGTCATTTGCTCTCATGGCAACTTCATTCTTTGGCTGTTTTCACTGGTTCACTGTGAAATGGATAAGGAAAAAGCTAAGGCACTATACGCTCATATTATGGAAAAACGTTACACCCTTCCAAACCTACAAGGCATCATCTTGGATGTTAAGAAGAACTGCGAGTTTCTACAAATTCTAAAAGTGCAGAAGGGCCTAAACCAATTAACAGCTAAACTCTAAGTGGCATAACCCCAAACGTCCCGCTGGTATCTTTACCCGCGGGACCGGAGTTTTTCTATTTCTTTTGAGGTTATCAAACTCTGCGGTCCGTGCTTTTTCAAAGCTTCTTTTGAATACAACTTACTAAATAAGTTTTAGCTTCTGGACTAAAAACTCAAACAACTCCTGTTCTCGCCTCTCCATTTCAAGAGCTTTTTCTTTAGTCACATCTTCATGCTCATAACCAACTAAATGAAGCACTCCGTGAACAAGCAATCTGAGTAATTCGTCAGCCAAGCTTACTCCTAGCTCGCTAGCTTGATCTCGGGCAGTTTCGACAGAGATCACAACATCTCCAAGACTGGCAATCTCAACACCTCCACTTTCTCCTTCAGTCATAGAAAAAGAAAGAACATCAGTGGCTTTATCTTTATTTCGAAATTTAGAATTGAGCTCTCTTATTTCAGAGTCATCAGTTAAAAGAATACTAAGCTCAGGATAGCGATCATTAGGATTTTTCCCGCTAGGATTTCTCGATGCCAAGGCGCTTAAGAGTATCTTTCCCGCCTCCATTAGTTGGCTTATCGTCAGGGCTTTTTTCTGAAGCTCGCTTACTGTCTCCCGAACTAGAACCTCTGTTGCCATCTTCTTGCTCCTGTTTTTTGGCTCTCTCTTGGCTCTTTTTCTCACCGTTCTTTTTTGGTGGTTTGAAGGGCTTAACTACTGAAAGGTTAGCTTTGTTCTCTCCTACTGGAGTATCGCTTTCTTTCTCTTCCTTTGCATCAGATGAAGACTTTCCTGCTGGCTCATTATACTCAACTCTACGGTGATGAATTCCTGAGAGAACCCGAGTAAATTCTTTGGCAATCAAGTGAAGTTCCTTAAGCGTCAGCTCCGATTCGTCTAACTCACCATCAGCAAAAACTTTGTTAATCATTTTCTGAACCAAACCTTGAATCTTAGCAGGCGTGGGATCAGAGAGAGTTCTAGAAGCAGCTTCAACCCCATCAGCAAGCATTAATATGCCAGATTCTTTGGTTTGAGGGCGAGGGCCTCCGTAACGATAGTGAGAATCATCTACATGCTCATCGTCCTCTGCTTCTTTTAAAGCCTTGTCATAGAAATACTCTATCAATGAAGTTCCGTGATGTTCTCGAATAAAATCAACCAAAGGTCGAGGTAACTTATGCTGTTCCGCTAACTCAACTCCATTCTTAACATGCGCTTTAATTATCAGTGCCGACATAGAAGGAGCGAGTTTATCGTGACGATTTTCTTTAGAGGTCTGATTTTCAATAAAATAGGCTGGGTTCTTCATCTTTCCTACATCATGATAGTAAGCTCCAACTCTAGAAAGTAAGCTCTTCGCACCTATTGCCTTAGCAGCACCTTCTGCCATTTGTCCCATCACAACTGAATGGTTCCAGGTTCCCGGAGCCTGCACCGAAAGTTCTCTAAGTAAAGGACGGTCCAAAGAGGCAAGCTCTAGCAGCTTCATATCAGTGATGTAAGAACCTGCCATCTCAACCAGAGGCGTAATAGAAGCAGCAAGAATTCCAGAAAGAAGCCCTGCTACTGTTACGCAAAACAGTTTTTGACTGTTCCCCGCCAAAGTACTTTGAGGCTCAAGCAAAACGAAACCAAGGACTAAAACAATGTTTATTAGAGCTACACGAAGCCCTGCCACTAAAAACTGAGAACGTCTAGGGC
>CALIEE010000192.1 GCA_938022485.1 uncultured bacterium
ATGAGCCTATGGCCATCGCTCTTCCAAACCGGTCTTTTCTATATAGTTCCTAGTGGGGAAAGACTGGCTCAAGCCTTAAGCTAGATTCTTAAATACTAAAACTTGGAAAGGTTTTAGAGAAGCACGGCATTTGTCTTTAAAGCGGTGCAGCACTATTCTCTGATGTTGTGCTCTATTTTAGCCGCAGTGAGATCGGATGCTAGTATACTCCTCAGCTCTTTTTCTGGGTGCTCTTTAAAGCCTTTTTTCTTCATTAGATTGGAAATTAAGCTATCAGTTTGTTCTACGCTTAGTGATGGAAAAACTTCTTGCGCTACCGCAAATTTTAATTCCTGATTCTCACTAAGTAGTATTGCAGCTACTTTATCGGCAAGTGAGTATAGATTTCCCCCAATTCCCTGAACAAGGAGAGCTGTTTCATGTCCTATAGTTCCTGCGCCTTGGTCTAGCTGGTTAGCTCTTCTGCGAAAGGCTTTGCCGAGAGTCATGTCATCAGGCAGGCTTTTAAATCCTTGGACTAGCTTGTCAAACTCACTTTTTGGCATTTTTTCAAGTCCCAAGGCAATTGTAAGAAGCTCTTCTTGATCAGCGGACATTATCATAGAGTGCAGTTGCTCTACTTTCTTGGCGACTTGGTTTTGAGTAGATGTTGTTGCAGCCGTATCAGTGCTTGGTTTTATCGGAGCTGCTCCGTAAAAAGAGGATGCTGTCTTTTCTTCTAAGTATTTTTGAAAGCCGGCATTCTTGGCTAGAAGTGACTTTACATTTTCCCAATCCTGACCGCTCAGGTCGCTTTCCAGAGCAGGAAAGAGCTCTTGGCCTTTTCCACCCCAAAAACCGTTCTTGTCCACCTTATTGTATTCTTCAACTATTTGGTCTATCTGCTCGGATGTTCGATTACCTAGGATTGTTTTGATTCTGACTTCATCCGTTCCAAGTCCGACGATTGATTCCTCAAGTGCAATTGCGTCTGCCTTAGCACCTTTGCCGGCCAGTCTTTCCTCCAGCTCGTCTAGATTTTCTCCTGTCATATCTTTTCTTTCTTCAATATTTTCTTTTAACCCTTCGCCATTAGGACCCTTGTATATGCCCTTAACTTCTTCTAATTGCTCATTGTTTAGTTTGGCTAGAGATTCATTAATTTCGTCGTAGGTTTCAGACTCCATGATACTAGCTGTGCTGCTATAGCCTTCCATGTCCAGCGGTATATTACTTTCTAATAGCGTAAGAGCTTCCTGAACCAATGGATTCTCCGTCTGTATTATTGAAGCTGTGTCAGTATCCGGTTCAGTAGTTGGTTCCGGTTCCGGTTCAGCAGCTTGTACTTCTACCCCAGGTTCAGTCATTGTCTCGGGCTCAGTAGCAGTACCGGCTGGTTCCGATTCAACGCTTCCAGTTTCAATATATTCCTTCAAGCCTAAAAACTCTCTAGAGTACTTGGCGGTTTCAGGACCAAACCTTCCGTCGATTAAAAATTCTTCAGCTTTAGCTTTTAGACTTGGGTCATCTCCGGCTTTCTCAATAAGCTTAGCTTTGATTTTTTCCTGTATTCTGACGACAGCAGTTTCAGTTGCAGGTCCATATTGGTTTGCAGGGCTACCGGTATCGTAACCATGTTTGGCGAGAAAGCCAGACAAGACTTCCACCTCTGGTCCCTCCATGCCTCTTTTTAGAATTTTTGAGCCATTAAGTATTACCCCAGCTGCCTCGGCTTTGGGGGTATTTGTAGGCCTGTAGTTTGGCTTGGCTGCAGGAGAGTGGGTTGCCGTCGGTGTAATGATACCGCCGTTAGTAGGCGAATTTGTAATCGTCGGTGTAATTATACCACCGTTGGTAGGGGAGTTTATAATTGTCGGCGTAATAATGCCAGATGCCGGCGTCGGAGCAGTCGTTTGAGCTTGCTGCAGTTTCTTTTGTTCTTGGGCCAAGACGTTATTCACTCTTCGATCTCTAAGTCCTTGAGCACCTTTTACATGTCCCTGTCTTGCGACTAGATCGGCTTTGGCCATCTTAACTAGAGCCTTATCCCAGACGTTATCTGTGGGTGTATTACCAATTGTTGTGCCTTTATCCCTGTCATCTGTTGTAATTTTCTGGGTATCCCTGTGAACTCGTTGGTTCCTATGAAACTTTTGGCCTTGAATTGCTTTGGGAATTCTTCGGCCTTTAGCAAGCATTTCAACCTGGTCTACAGGTATAGTGGTCATTATATCTGCTGCCATTTGGTGACGAGCTTGGCTAACTAACTTGCCGTTCCACATACTGCGAGCGAGAGATCCAATTATTTTATGGTGACCATTTTTGGCAAGATCCTTGATAGAAATTTTTCCCTTCTTAACTTGAGCCAGAAGAGTTTTTTCGTTTTGATTTAGTTTACTTTTATCTTGATAACCTTGAGGCAACGGAAAGCCCTGATTAATCTCTATGAGGTCTCTTTGGTAGGCCTCTTGAATTTGAGCCATAGGGCGCTCTAGTCCTGACCTTGGGACTTGTAGCTCTTGAGAAGTCTGTTGAGCTTGATTAGTGTTTTGTTCGACAGCGTGCGTTGTCATTCCTTACATCCTCTGAAAATAAACCTAATTTACCGACCATATCTATATTATGGTGAATTAGTGACAAAACGTTGCATCACCCGAAATGCTCGCTAAGTCCCTGAAACTAAACAGTAAATAAGAGTTTCACTGCCCTAGACTACCTTTGGCTTTATTGAACTGGCGACTAGAGCGTCTGGAAGGAGATAACTGGTTTTTGTCGTAAACTTCGACGAAAAGCTCTGCTAGACGTCGATCGAGGTGAGGATTCTTTTTTTGGGCAGTTTGCCAGGCAAGAGTATTGGAATTTTCAGCACGCTTGTAGCCGCTACTAAGAGCAGTCAGTGCGTGTCTGATATCATAGCCAGCCAGCTTCATTATTTTGAGGCCAGCCCGATCAGCTTCAATTTCATGCTGGTCAGAGTATACCAAAGACGGTGCCTGATTAGTCGAAGAGCTATTCTCCTTTAAAACTTTAGCGATAGCGTTTTTTGGGTGGTCAAGAAGTTGATGGGCAAACTCGTGGCTAATCACAGAAGCAAGCTCAGCTTCGCTTCCCAGCAATTTAAAAAGACCGGTTGTTATGAAAACTTTTCCTCCGCCAGCCGAAAAAGCATTGGGTGTTGCTGAATTGACCAAATGGACTTGCCATCTAAATTTCTTTTTGCTGCCCAGACCACTTTCTAAGATGGCTCTCGAAAGACGGGATTGAATATCATCAAAGAGAGTTTTCACCTCTGGGTCTTCTATAATTCCGAATTCTTGTTTCATCCAGGCCATGGTGGACTCAGACGCAGCAATTTCTTGTTTTTCGCTAATCGAGTGAGATGAACAGGAAGTAAAAAGAAGTGCAAAGCTGCATAACAGCAGGTCGCGAGAAATAAAGAGAAGTTTTATCGATTTAAGGAATGGCTGATACATGTTTCGGCTGCAAGAAATTAGAGGTGGAGCTTAACTGGGAGCGGACTCACGTGCAAGTTCTCAACAGCCTTTAAAAAGTTATAAACAGGAGGTAGTGAGCAGAGTGAGCTAAGGTAGGGTCAGGTGAGTAGACAAAGATTTATTGAGAATTGTCATTTACTCGCACTGATTCTTCTTGTTGGCTTGGGTCAGTGGCTATTCTTGCTCAATCCCAAGCCGGCAACTGGGTTTTCTTTCATTCTCGTCCCAGCTATATTTTTTGCATTTTCTAGGATTTCTCGCCTGCCGGTTTTAGTTGTTATAGCTTCAGCCTTTCTTTTTCTATTTCAAGTTTACTATTTCGAATCCATTCAAGGAAAAGAAAGTATTGCTGAGGGTCCGATGATCTTTAGTTTAAGTAAGGCTTCCTACAGAACCTATGATGGGGCCTACAGGGTAAGCCTTGTCGGTGAAGGTTTTGAAAAAGTCTTTGCCAATATTCCTGCGTCTGTCGATCGCTGTCTTGGTAAAAATTCTAAACTAGATATTTCAGGAAAACTCGTTCTCTGGAGTA
>CALIEE010000193.1 GCA_938022485.1 uncultured bacterium
GCCATAGCTGAAAACGACTATAAGGGTTTATCTATTTCACCAGACGAAATTTTCGTTAGTGACGGTTCTAAGTGTGATTCTGGAAATATTCAGGAAATTTTCGATACTAACTGTAAGGTTGCGATTGCTGACCCTGCTTACCCAGTATACGTGGATACCAACGTAATGGCTGGCCGAACAGGTGAAGCTGACAAAGATGGAACTTATGCGGGCATAGAGTATATGCCACTAAATGCGGAAAACTCTTTTTCACCCTCCTTGCCCGAAACTAACGTTGATCTGATTTACCTTTGCTCTCCCAATAATCCAACCGGAATGACTATGAGCAAAGACGAGCTAAAGCAATGGGTCGACTATGCTAAGAAAAATGACTCTATCATTCTTTTCGATGCTGCTTATGAGAGATTTATCAGCAACCCAGATGTTCCACGTTCTATCTTTGAGATCGAAGGAGCCAAAGAATGCGCTATTGAATTCAGAAGTTTTTCTAAAACTGCTGGGTTCACAGGAGTAAGGTGTGCTTTTACAGTCGTTCCTAAGGAGCTAATGGGAAAAAGCGCTTCTGGAGAAAAAGTCTCTGTTCACCAGTTATGGAATAGAAGACACAATACCAAGTTCAATGGAGCTTCTTACCCAGTTCAGAAAGCGGCAGCTGCGATCTATTCCGAGGAAGGTAAAAAGCAGGTGGAGGAAAGAGTCGCTTATTACATGGAAAATGCTCGAATTGTGAGAGAGTCACTTTCGTCCAAGGGAATTGAAGTCTTTGGAGGAGTGGATGCCCCTTATGTATGGTTGAAAACTCCCGGTGGAGATAGCTGGGCTTTCTTTGACCAACTTCTCAATGATTGTAACCTTGTAGGAACTCCAGGAGCAGGCTTTGGTCCTAGTGGAGAAGGTTACTTCAGACTTAGTGCTTTCTCTACTAGAGAGAACATTAATGAAGCCATGAAAAGAATTGACTCCAAGCTAAGTCTCTAAGCAGTCTGTCTTTCTATTGATTGAAGTACTCAAAGAGGCAGAAGTCAGTTGGAAAGATGGGGCACCGTGGTCAGCCCAGTTCGAGGATATTTATTACTCGCCCGGGGCTGGCTTGGAGGCATCCAATGCGGTGTTTGTGGAGCCCAATCAGTTAGGGCCGCGCTTTAAAACTCTTGAACAAGATTTCGTTCTTGCAGAAACTGGGTTCGGGACAGGCTTAAACTTTTTTGCCACTTTGGCTCTTTGGTCTAAGACCCGTCAAGGTTCAGCTTCTCTTACCTACATTACAACTGAGCTATTTCCTCTTGAGCTGGAGGTTGTAAAAAAAGTAGCTGAGCTTGAGGCTATCGAGCCAGAAATATCAAAGATACTGTTTGAATCTTACCCTTCTCCAGTTAAGGGACATTATCAAATTGATTTTGAACAACTTGGCGTCAAGTTGGTAATGCTCTGGGGTGATGCTCTAGAGTCATTAAATGAGATAGAGGTCTCTGTTGATGCTTGGTATTTAGATGGCTTTGCCCCGCGATGTAATAGTGAATTGTGGAGTAAGGGCCTATTTAAAAGAATAGCTAACTTGTCCTCCGACCAGGCCACTTTTTCAACTTTTTCGGCTGCTGGAGAGGTGAGAAGAGGATTGAAAGAGGTAGGTTTTGAGGTAGAGAAAATACCAGGCTTTGCTTCTAAGAAACATTCTTCCAGGGGGGTGTATAGTAGTTCCACCAAAACTTTCAGCCCACATAAAACACAAACTAAGGCTTCCTTGGTTATTGGTGCAGGTATTGCTGGCTGCTCGCTTGCCGATTCACTCTCTAGAAAGGGCTTGGATGTTACCTTAATTGAGGAAGGAGAGGGTATTGCAAGTGGAGCTACTGGAAACCCTAGAGCGATAGTGGTTCCTTATCTCGGCAATCAAGCTAACTCCTTAAGCCAGTTCTACCATTTAGGATTTTTTCACCTACTAAGAAGATTAAAAGGAATTGAATCGGGCTCTAAATTTCACAACTGCGGGGCTTTGCAGCTAGAGAGTTGTTATCGACTTAAGAAGCTTGCATCGGAGTTCGAAAGACATTCCTTTCCAGAGAGTGTTGTTAAAAAACTTTCAGTAGAAGAAGCCTCCGAGCTTAGCGGAGTAGTGCTAAAGCAAGGAGGTTTTTATCTCCCAAAAGCAGGTTTTATTGATCCCAGATCTTTTTGTTCAACCATTTTCGAGAGTAGTGGAGCTAAGCTGATTTCGGGAGTTAAGGTGGATCGGCTGCAGCGAATTAAGAATAAGTGGTGCGCGCTGGATTCAGCTGGAGAAGTCATAGCGTCTGCGGAGCAATGTGTTGTAGCTAATGCTTGGAAGGCATCTCAATTTGAGCAAACTGCATGGTTACCGCTTGAAGCTGTAAGAGGTCAATGTCTGTCAGTTAAATCGAGGGATTCGCTCAAGGTGATAGTATGTCATGAGGGCTATATTACTCCGGCTGATCAGGGAGAGAGTTTTATCGGTGCTAGCTATGCTCATGATGACTTCGAAGAAGATGCTAGGAGAATTGAAAGCGAAGAAATGCTAGATAAGCTTCAAGCCTTAGGTTTAGCTACAGAAGTCAATCTGTCTAAAATTACCTGTGAAAGAGTTGGCTTTCGCACTTCTACTTATGATCGAGCACCGTACGTGGGTGAGGTAGATAAGCAAGAAGACCTTTATATCTCTGTCGGCTTTGGTTCACGAGGGATAAGCACAGCTGGACTGGCAGCAGAAATTATCGCGGAGCAATCGATAGGTTCTTTATTAAGCGTCCCAAAGAAAATAGCCGAATCACTTTCACCGGCTCGCTATCTACGCAGCAAAAAATATCTAAAAGAATCGGTAGGGTAGTGAATGATTTGCTCTGAAGGTTAGAATTATTAGGAATTCCTATCTACCTTGGTGGAGTAGTGCGAGCACCACCTTTGCCCACTGCTCAAAACTACCATAACGGCCTCTTCTTGCAGGACCTGCCTGAGCTTCCATTAGCTTAGGATTAACCTTGCCTTGAGAAACAGCAGTTAGTTCTGTTTTCATTCGCTTAATTTTCTCCATCGGCTCATATTCTTTGAATATAGCTACGGCCTTTTTATCGTTGTTAGACATACTATTTGCGTAAGTCTTTTGATAATAGTGAATGGTAGGAATAGCTTTAAATGTATAGGCTTGTTCAATTTCTTCCGCACTTCGGTCTTCAAATTGCTGGTCGTTGTCTGATACCTGATCCATAACCCCTCTCAAAATTGTTAAAAACCCTCATAGTTTTATTCGTCCCTTAATCAAGGCAACTTTAGTGCTATGCAGATTGTTTATTGAGATGGTCTGAGAACCAATATATTACCCTTAGAGCTTTCAAAAGGCCTGATCCGCATGGTGACTAAGATCCTCAGGTGCTGTAATTGAAAAGCACGTTTTTAGTTAAAATCCTTTTTTAGATAGCCAGGTATTTAAATGTTCGAAGGTGCTAGAGAATTAGCCAATTTTTTTGTTCTTCAGGTGGTGGCTATGTTTGTTATCACTTTGCTGATACCTAGACTAAAGATTACTAGCCTATTTGGAGCGATTGGCATCGTAGCCGCTTTGGCAGTAGTTAATTCTACTCTTTGGGACAGTAGCCTCTTTCACGCAATCCCCGATTTTTCTAATGCTAGAAGCTTCGCTTTGATCGGAGTGAATGGAGTTGTGTTTTTTGTCTTAGTAAAAGTTTTGCCAGGAATAGAAATGAAGGGTGTATTGGCTGCCTTTTTGGCTCCGATTGCTTATACCTTCGCAACTATTTTGATTCAAAGCTATGCTCCATCTTTTGATGTTTTTGACACAGCTAATAAAGTTAGGGCTTGGTTTGGGGACACCAAGTCTTGGATTGAAGGTGAGAAAGAGAGTAAGGGAATGAAGCCTAGCTTCAAAGATCAATCCAATTCTTTACAGGATC
>CALIEE010000194.1 GCA_938022485.1 uncultured bacterium
TGGAGTTAAGCGATCCAGATGAACTGACCACCTTGTCAATAGATGAAGCAGCCTCAGTAATGTAGGGGTACATAACAAAAAAGCTCATAACCAGAGCAAGGGAACCCGTAATCATTGCAGAGGGTATACTAAAAGCCCCCAGTCCCGACCTCAAAATAGATAGAACTGTAGAGATTTTTACGTAACTACTAAATAAAATGACGAAGAAGCCAATAGTTACAAGAGGAAGAAAATCATACCCTAGTCCAACAATTATTTCAGACACTGTCATTTAGGCAACACAGTCAAAGCAAACTTACCATCCAACTCACCAATTATGGCTGAGGCCACCCTTTCTCCGCTAATAATAAGACTGGCTCTATCGTTAACTGCAACTTGAGTAGAAAGAATAGACTTTTCCTGGCCAAACTCTAAAACAGCCTCACGATCTATTTCCTCAACTGCGAGCTGAACACTAACTTTCGTGGTGCTAGAACTATCTTCTTCCGACTTTTCTTTGACTTCAAAGTCCTCTAGCATAACAGCAAAATTGCCTTCAAACTGGCCCAGCTCCCCATAAGCCCAGAAATTTCCGTTGAGGTTAACTCTAACCTTATTACTTGTTGGAAGATCCAACTCCACCACCGTACCACTTCTCATGTAGTCAATTAGAAGAGCAGGGGGAACAAGTAATTCAACTAAATCTATATCCACGGTCGATAGCTGAGGTAATTTCGGACCGGGTAAATTGCTCTTTTCTTCGAAAAGTTGCTTTCTCCATAAACCATCTATCCGCTCTACGGCTCTCGGCCCTAAACCGAGCCAAAGCTTAAGATCCTTGCCTCCGGTCGTAAAAACAAAACAAATAGTACCAACAACATCAACAGCGGTTGATTCGCTATCCGCAAGATACCTAGCCTTTAAAGGCATTGGACCAGACCAATGCTGACTAACACAACTAAGCATTCGACGCTCAAAATATTCGACAATGACATCAACCGCAGTTGATTCAGATCCTTTCGCCACTACGGATGAAACAATCTCCTGACTTTCATCATCCATACCAATGACCGCTGTCTCATCATCCAACTCAATAGGTATCACCCGACTCAAAGATTCAGGAAAATTAAATTGATTATTGACTGAACTTAGCTCAACTTCCAAGCCAAGTGAATGCAAGAGCAATTGCCATGACTTTACAAAGTCTGTGAGCCAGACACTAACGTCACTCCGCAAAAACCCCCTGCTAAATCGAATTTCATTAGAGGATAGAGTCGGCAACAATTCCTTGGGGGACCAAGGCATTGGGCTCGCATCTTTTCCTACTAACTTTCCGACTGTCGACATTATTAAAGCTAAGATTAATTACGCACTTTGCCGCTACTATATTCTTCCAGTAGCTGCTCCTCCACCATCTCTTGTTTTACCTGTTCTCGGGCTTTCTTGGAATCCAAAAGTTTCTCGACCTTTTTCCGGCCTATACGGGCCTCTAACAAGTCATTCTCCGCCAGTTCAAGGCGCTCTCTGGCTAATCTATACTGCTCATCAGCTTTGTCGATTTTAACCTTCAGCTCTTCAATTTGTTTATTCAATCTACCCCTAAAAGCTTGCATCTCAGCTGAACTAACGACCCTACTCCCCCCGACCAAAGCTCGCTTTTGGGACTGCGAAAGGTCGTCCAGCTTAGAATATAAAAGTGTTCGTTCTTCGACCAAGCCCGATAGTACCTTCACTCGAGTGTTCGCAATTTCCTCAATCCTTACTTTCTCTTCAAGAGAGTTTCTCTCCTCAACCTCAAGAGAGCGAAGAAGTACTTCCAATTTTTGTTTAGATCTCAAGTTAGGTTGAACCTCTTAAAAAACTCACCTTCCATAAAACCTACACTGCAAACAGAAAATTTTCCCAAACGCAAGATACTACGATCCAAGAAAAATAAACTAGATTTAATGCGAGATATCACGTGTCAATTTCTTCAAGTGCTCTTCTCAACAAAGTTCCCATCAAAGGCATTCTTAAGTCTGGAGATAGTACAACAAGATCCTCAGCAGCCCTGGAAAGAGCAACTCCTCGATCCCGATCGCTTACAAGCATCTCCACAGAATCATGACCATCTAGTAGAACAGCCAAAGCAACCACCGCCTGCTCTCGGTTGGTTAAGGCTCTAAACTTACTTAAGTTTGGCATATCTTTTAACCTATTTAACGATTAGCAAAACAATTAAGCACAGCTATCTTAAAAAATTTCCAGTACTTCTTTCAAGGTGCTTTCTATCATCACCCAAAGCTCTATTCTTACCCCCAGACAACCCTTTACCGGAAGCAAAAGATAGCAAATAACCAATAACTAAACCTAAAAAGATGAAAAGAAGACCTGAGCCAGCCAGCATATACACAGTCTTGGTATACTCATCATCAGCAATCTCAATACCGAAAGGCCAAATCGATTTTAAAGACTTAGCTTCACCCCCCCTGCTTACCCCAATACCTGTAGCTCCTGACGGCAAAAAAACCTGGTTAGTTTCAACTAAAACCGACTCTTCATTCAAATCTGGCACTCCTTTAGCTACCAGCTTTCTAACTCTTTCATCTGACAAGGAAAACTTTCCTGTCCGGGAAAGGTAACGAAGGACAACAGAAGCAGAGGATCGACTAGTCTTATCGCCAGAATCTCTGCTCCCTAAGTTTGAGCGAACAACTACCTTGGCTTCTGTCACTCCTGGCAAAGCAACAAGCAGCCTTTCAACCTCCAACCCCAAAGCGTGATCCAGTCTCAGGGAGGAGATCTTAGCCGGATTAGGAATAAGCCCAGCAGGTTTAGTAATCGAATCGAAACTATCTTTTCTGTCTCGAGGTAAGCCAAGTTCATGAAGCGCCTTTAAAGCCTGAACATGCTGACCTTGGGTAACCTGAATTTTGTATGAGCTATTAGCTCCACTAGTTTTAACTCTTTCAACTTCAACGCCTATCTCACCTAAGCGAACGAGCACTTCGATAGACTCTCTAGAAGATAGGCCACTCAATAGCTCTGTGTTCTGCTTACAGCCTGAGATTGCCAACAACATTAGAAAAAGTAATAGGTAAGCTTTCATCGTGAGTCTTGCTAAAATATTCAAACTAGAAATTTAATTGACCAAGTCACTTGGCCATTGCCTTGGGCTATAGTTCTCTTGCAATGGCATGCAAAAACACAAGAGCAATAACATGAATATGCTGGGTCTAGATAGAAAGGCTACAATAGCACCCCCCAACGGTGCAACCAATCTATAATGGCTTGGAAACTCCCACTTTCAGCCAATCTCGGAGAATATTCCCTTAGAGGAGGGCGGTATGTGAGCCTCTACTCTCTATCTTCCTTGTCTGGTGTTTTGCTAGTAGGGGATCTAGATGATTTTTTCTTTTTCTCTTTAGGAATCAAACAAACCAGCACCTCAAAATCGCCTAATCTAAGATGGTCTCCATGCTCAACAGACTGAGCCTCAACCAACTCTTTATAGTCATTCTCTCCAGCCTTTTTTATCCAAGTTCCATTTTCACTCATCAAATCTTGAACCTTAAATCCATCTTCCTTACTGGCTTTAAATATACAATGGGGAACCGAAATATTGGAATCATTAAGAACTAGGTCATCAGGCTTAACTTGCTCTGAACTCACAAAAAACCTACCTGCTCGCAGTTCAGTTCCCTGACCAGCAGGCGTTTCAAAGTTTACTAACCAGCCTACCAGGTCAGAAGTGTTACTCTCCATGGACGTCCTCTCTCTTTCAGTTCCACGTGCGGATCTCGAGGCGGGTGGTGTATTGCGTTCAGGCAACTCCGCTTCATTCTCTTCATTCTGATAGTCTCTTTCTGAAGTCTCCTCAGAAAATCTTCTTGAATTTCTTGGTTCTTGCATTCCTACCTCCGTTTCCCGAACTTCAATTGAGCTTTCGACTTCAGACGTATCCCCAACAGCTTCTATGTCAGTTTTCTTTCTTTTCCTTCTTCTTCGTTTTCTTTTTCTTTTAGGCTCGGAATCTTCCTCCTTCTCTATGCTTGGAGATGCAATAGTCGAATCCTGCTCTACTCTCTCCGACTCGTCCAAAGGCTCCGGTGATTGAACTTC
>CALIEE010000195.1 GCA_938022485.1 uncultured bacterium
TATGCTGGTAGCTGAGGGTTGGGGAACCCATGTTGATAAGGGTTATATTTACTTTGCTATGGGATTCTCCTTGATGGTTGAGTTTATCAACCTAAAGATTGGAGCAGGTGCAAAGAAGAAAGGCTAGGAAGTTATTTATCTAGCTCAGTAAATTCATCTTTAAAGACCGGTGCGCCAACAGATTCTTGCCCGGCGTATTTTCCAGTTTCGTCGTAAGGATTCTCGCAGGGACTATCTAGTCGAATCAATACAACTCTAGCTATTTTCATTCCCGGGTAAAGGAGAATAGGATTGGAGCTGTGGTTAACGAGTTCCAGAGTCACTGCTCTTTCCTTGTGTCCTGGGTAAACAAGCATTGCTGTTTGCACTACCGTTAAGCCGAGCCTAGCTAGTGTGCTGCGGCCTTCGATTAAGAAGCCCAGGTCGTTACCTACAGTGACCTTCTCCAGTGTATGACCCAGTACGAATTCGCTTGGTTCAAGCTTGTAGGGACTATCTTCAGTAATAATAGTATCACTGTAGTTCGGTAGGATTTTCTTCTTAATATCAACTGTGACTCCAGGAGAAGGTTTGAGTATCTTCTCTCCGAGGTGAAGAGTTAGTCCAGCTGGTCTTATGCTTTCTGGTCTGAAAGGATCTACTATTAGTGATTTATCTTGAATAGCGTTTTTTATGTCACGATCTGAAAACATAGCTATCTCCTCTTACCCAGTAATATCTCTTTGAACTCCTTAAAATCATTTGAGCAAGGAATAGAGTTCTTTTTCTTATCGGTTAATACAGACAACCTATGAGGAATTTCTGGAGAGAAGCCAAGATGGTCTTCAACAACTTCGTTGAATTTTGCAGGATGGGCTGTGCCTAATACTACTATCGGGGACTCGCTATCAGACTGTTCTTCTCGATACTTTTCAGCTCCAAGTAGCCCAACGGCTCCGTGTGGGTCTATTAAGTAATCTTTCTCTTCATAAAGCTGTTTCATTCTTAAGGCAGTTAGCTCGTCGTTGAAGGAGTAACCTGTAACATCTTTTTGGATATCCTCTAGGGAGTTTCCATAAAGATCCATCAATCTTTCAAAGTTGCTTGCTTCACCGACATCCATTGCATTGGATATGGTCTTTACTGATGGCTTAGGCTCGAACGCTCCGGATTCCAAATACCGCGGCACCGCATCATTGATGTTTGTAGATGCAATGAATTTTTTGAGAGGCATTCCCAGTCTCTTGGCGAAGACTCCTGCGGTGAGATTGCCAAAGTTGCCACTAGGGACTGAAAAAATTAGCTCTTTAGAACCTAGCTCTTTTACCGCATGAAGATAATAAAGCATTTGAGGAATGAGACGGGCAATATTAATGGAGTTTGCAGCTGTTAGGTTAAGGTTCTCTTTTACAGTTTGATCGTGGAAAGATTCTTTGACCATTCTTTGGCAATCATCGAATGATCCCTCGACCTCTATAGCCGTAATATTGTCTCCCCAAGTGGTAAGTTGCTTTTCTTGTAAGGGGCTTACCTTACCTTTTGGGTAAAGGAGGACTACGTCAATACCTCTAACACCGTGAAAGCCTGAGGCTACAGCTCCGCCTGTGTCACCAGATGTTGCCACAATCACTGTTGTTCTCTGAGCTGGGTCATCTTTTAATGCAGAGACCATGCGGGCCATAAATCTTGCCCCAAAGTCTTTAAACGCCATTGTTGGGCCATGAAATAATTCCATGACAAAAGTGTTTTTAGCTATTTCAACAATTGGAATCGGGAAATTGAAAGCCTCGTTACAAATGTTCTTTAGTTCTTCATCGTCGATGTCTCCATCAACAAATTTACTACTTGCTTCAAAGGCGATTTCCGCAAAAGTCCTGCATTGAGATAAGTCGAGCGACAAAAACTTTTCCGGCATGAAAAGGCCGCCATCGGGAGCCAGACCGTTCAGTATTGAGTATGATAAAGTTTCTTCTAGGTTTTTATTTCTGGTGCTGTAGAATTTCATACCAGGTAACTCGCTGCTTTAATTATATCTGCAAAAACTCCTGCGGCTGTAACTTGAGTCCCAGCCCCAGGACCCTTAACCACTAAAGGGCATACGTTGTATCGCTCAGTCACGAAAGAGATAATATTGTCACTTCCGGATAAAGAGGCGAAGGGGTGCTCTGGCCCCACTGCTTGAAGTGAAACAGAGGCGCTTTCTTGGTCAACCCGAGCGAGGTAGACGAGCTTTTGTCCTTTGTCGGCTGCAATAGAGCGCTTATTTTCAAATTCTTCATCTGCAAGTTTAAGTTGCTTAAGGAACTCCTCCACACTGTTGGCATTAGAGGCACAATCTGGAATTAGACTTTCTATTTCTACGTCAGCCTCTTCAAGCGGTCTGCCCATTTCCCTTCCGAGGATTAGAAGTTTTCTAGCAACATCCATTCCGCTCAAGTCATCCCTTGGGTCGGGTTCAGTGTAGCCGTTCTTTTTGGCCTCGACGACAACGTCACTGAAGGTTGAACTTCCATCGAAGGAGTTGAAAATATAGCTTAAGGTTCCGGAGAGTACCGCTTCAATGCTAACTACTTTATCTCCACTCCTCATCAAGTCTTTCAAAGTTTCAATAACGGGCAACCCCGCGCCGACGTTGGTTTCATAGAAGAAATTGACATTGGCCGTTTTGGCAATTTCTTGAAGCCTATAAAATCTTTCCAGAGAGCTAGAATTAGCTTTCTTGTTTGGTGTGACTACTGAAATACTGTGAGAAAGCACGTCCTCGTAGTGGTCGGAGACTATTTCATGGGCGGTATTATCCACGAAAATGCTGTTAGCTAAGTTTAACTTTTTAATCTGGGAGATATAATCTCCAACCGAGGAGATGTCTTGCCCTTTTTTTTCTAGACCTTCTCTCCACTGTTCTTGATTGATTCCAGATTCATCTACCAACATTTTCTTGCTGTTGGCGACTCCTACTAGTCGAAGCTCTAGGGAGTCATTATCTTTTAGCTGTAGCGAGTGTGCCGCGATTTGGTCGAGAAGAGTTGATCCAACCTGTCCAGTTCCTACACAGAACAAGTTAATAGTTTTTAGTTTGGCGGAGAAAAAAGAATCATGAAGTGCCCTTAAAGCCTTGGTTTCATCATTCTCGGAAACTACTACTGAAAGATTTAGTTCTGACGAGCCTTGGGCAATAGCGAAAGCGTTGATGCCATTCTGACCTAGGGCTTGGAAAACTTTTTTGGCAAGGCCCGGGGACTGTCTCATTTTTTCGCCGACAACCGAGATGATCGACATTTTATCTCCGGGTTCAACTGAATGGACGGAACCAGACGAAATTTCAGGAGCAAACTCTCTATTTAGAGCCTTGCATGCTTTCTGGGCTGTGTTTCTGGAAAGCGCGAAACATATAGAATGTTCAGAGGAAGCCTGTGAAATGAGAATTACGTTAATCAATTCTTCGTGAAGTGCTTTGAAAACACGTCGAGCAGCGCCTGGCGCTCCTATTAGTCCAGCCCCTTCTACTCTGAGAAGGGCGATGTCTGATAATGATGTAATTCCTGTGACTTCATTGCCGGTTTCACTTGAGTTCGATGATATCAAAGAGCCTGAACATTCTGGATGGTTAATGTTTCTTAACCTAATTGTAATATTAGCGGATGCTGCTTCTAAAATAGCGGTAGGGTGTATATCTTTGGTTCCAAATTGAGATAGTTCCAAAGCTTCTTTGTAGCTGACGCTATCTATGGGAAGGGCTTTTGGAACTTTTTTTGGGTCAGCTGTCATCAGACTATCCAGTTCAGTCCAAATTTCCAGCTCTGAAGCGCCAAGGGTAGAAGCTACTGCGGCCCCCGCCTGCTCCCCTGAAGTTATCAAGTAAATTGCTTGTTCAGAAAAAAGGCTATCTTCGCCTTTGCCGTCATTTTGAAAATTTTCGATCAGCTTAAAAGGTTTTTTCGATAACCCTATTTCTTTGGAAAGGCCTTCCCCTGAAGCTGAGATGATGCTTCGCCCGTTGGTCTCGAAGTCTTGAAAAACTATTTCAGAACATCTCTTTCGAGATTCCTCCGAGCTCAACGCTTGGTCA
>CALIEE010000196.1 GCA_938022485.1 uncultured bacterium
ATAAAAACCCTTCGATCTCCATAAGTATTTGAAATCACTTGAGACCTTTCATTTGATTTGTATCTTTTCTTAAAATAATCTGAAGCAATCAACCTATAAAAGCTGATTGTAGATTATGAAGAGAAAAAGAAAAAACACTGAATACCTAGGCAGAAACAGAGCAGCCACTGTGAATAATCTTATCGCAGCTCTATCCGCCTTGATGCTTTTCACCCTACTTGTATTCTAAAGCAATCGTTCAGTTGGCGTCGCTGTCGACCTGGAGCTTCGTCTCTTAGAAACCCGCGCAACTGATATTAAGCTAAGCACCACTCACTCGTGGGCGCGGACAGATTAAAAACTAAAGGCCTCGACAAGAACCACCCTGCCAATAATTGCAAAAAAACTTGCTCTCAAAACAGCATTATTTCAATCGACAAGACTTAGATAAAATCGTCTTCGTGATCCTCTTGCCCCCCCAAGTCATCCCCTAAATAGTCATAGTCAGACTCAAGTGCTAGGTTTTCGAACAAAGTATACTCTGGAATAAAAGCAACTTTAACAGTACCCACCTCACCATTTCTGTGTTTGGCGATAATCAACTCTGCTATTCCCTTATCCGCCGACTCTGGATTGTAATATTCGTCTCGGTAGATAAAAGCGATAATGTCAGCATCCTGCTCAATAGCTCCTGACTCTCTGAGATCTGACATAAGCGGTCGTTTATCGTTTCTGGACTCCACCCCACGGTTGAGCTGAGAAAGAGCTAAAATTGGAATTCTTAGTTCCTTAGCCAAAGCCTTTAAGCCTGCTGAAATTTCGGAAATCTCCTGCTCTCTCCTTTCCGAATTACGAGAACTTCCTCGCATCAGCTGAAGGTAGTCGACAATAATTATACTGAGAGGATTCTCACGATGCAGTCTTCTAGCCTTAGCTCTCATTTCAAGAACTGAGATAGCTGGGGTTTCATCAATATAAAGCTTGGACTGGGCAATGCGAGCGGCTGCATCAACCAGTTTTGGGAAATCACTTTCCGCCAAACGGCCAGTTTTAACCCGTCCATTATTAACTCTAGCTTCAGAGCAAAGCATCCTCATTGAAATCTGCTCTTTTGACATCTCCAAAGTAAAGACTGCTACATTACCTCCACAGGTCATAGACACATGACGCGCAATGGAAAGAACCATTGCTGTTTTTCCCATTCCTGGCCTACCAGCTAGGACTATAAGCTCTCCTGCCTGAAAGCCTGAGGTTATCTCATCAACTAAAGTAATCCCAGTTGGCACTCCAGAAATCGGCTCTTGATTGATATGCAACTTTTCAACTTGATTTATTGACTCCTTAATCACACTACTGATCGGTATCAAACCCTGGTTGATTCTTGCATCTGAAATTTTAAAAATTCGTTGCTCCACGGAGTCAATAAAACCATCAATCTCACCTCTGCCATTGAAGGCCTCTGTGGCAATAGCTCCTGCTTCGGTTATCACCCTGCGCCTCAATGACATTTCCTTAATAGTCCGAGCGTAATATTGCGAGTTGGCAGCAGTATGCACTGTATCTAGAAGCCGGGAGATATATTCAATACCCCCTATAACCTCTAGCTGCTTACGTCTTTTTAGCTCCTCCTGAAGGGTAACTGTGTCAATTGGAGTAAGCTTCTCATTTAAGGCCGTCATGCATTCAAAAAGAATAGCATGAGAATGTTGGTAGAAATCTTCCGCTCTTACAATTTCAAGAACTGAGTTCACTGCTTCATTGTCAAGCAACACAGCACCGAGAACAGCCTGCTCAGCCTCTACTGAGTGTGGTGGCACCTGTCCTACAGAAACTGATTCAGAAAAATCAGCTGAACCCTTCCTTTGAAGATTATCTCTCATCACAACATCTACCCTTAACTATGAAACAGCCGAAATCCTATCGCTTAGCCGTGTGGCCGAGCAGAGATTCTTAATTAACTCTTTGTTGGTCTCAAAAAAAGACTCCGGCCAATACTCTAGCCCTCTAGTTTCAGTCTCGACCCTAGTTCCGCATAAGCTATTACTACCAGGGTCTGGATACTCAACAACAAGCTGACTTGCCTGACCAACTCCTTGCCTGCGGCTCTCATCAATTAACAGCTTTAAGTTTCTAACATTCAACTTATCTTCACTGCTCAAGCCTTGCTTTTTCAAAGCCCTAGATAAGGCTTCCTCCGCTAATCCATAGTTACCAACAGTAATTAGAGCCAAGCCATAATCGTACATTAAATTCGCTGGAACCTTATCTCTGTGAACAGCTATTGTATTTTGCAATAGTTGAATCGCAGAACCTAGCCTATCTAAAGAAAGTAACATGCGGGAATGTTGTGCCGTTTCCTCCATAGAAGAAGACAACTGAAAGGCTTTACTCGAATAGCAGATAGCATCGTCCAAAAAGCCCATCGCGTAATAAACAACGGCTAGGTTTCTATAGATCTTATGCTTACTAACTTCAGAATCCTTGTTGTTCGGACTCTTGCTTTGAACAAGCAGCGAGCTCTTCTCTTGTTGTTCTAAAATCTGGTGAAATGTTTCAGCCGCTCCCTCTAGCTGCCCAGATAAATAGTAAGACCTAGCTAGGTTAAGCCTAGCAGACTGATTGTCAGGGTTTAACTTTATGGCTCTTAGAAAAAATTTTGAGGATTCATCAAATCTTTGTTGAGAAAGTAAGCTATATCCAATGTCATTCAAAATAGAGTCACTGTTAGGTTCAAAGAGCAGAGCTTCTCTAAAATAGCCCTCTGCACGCTTAGCTCGACCACTTCTAGCTAGTTCCTGACCTTGCCGAACCAAGGCTACTGCTTTGTAAGTATCTGAAGGCTCACTGGTAGGTTGAGGTGGCACAATACAAGCCGAAACTGTCAGGCAAAAAACAGTAGCAACAAGATGAGAAATTTTTGGCAATTCGAGCATCTGGACAAGCTATAACGATAAGATAATCTACTGCAATTAAGACTGCTGACAATTGAATATGATAGCTCTGGACTTGTTTCAAACTCGATTTAGCCAGGTTTTCCACAAGCCAGCGTCCAAAAAACAGCGTCAGAAGTGGCCCTCTCAAGAAGAAAGATACTTTTAACCCTCTAAGGAACTGTAGACCATAGCAACCTTTGAAACTTTACAATGAACACCAAAAGGTATGCTCAAAGTTCAAAACCAGGTTGAAATTGATCTACAGGAGTCCTCAGCTCATTATTAAACTAAGTCGGCTTGGACTTTTGTGACACCAACTATTTTAACGGATTCACAAGGTGCTAGAGGCACGCTGTAAGTAATTCCTGAGCTACTAATAGCGAGTATCTCGATAAAGTGTACCACTTGATCAAGGCTTATTCTC
>CALIEE010000197.1 GCA_938022485.1 uncultured bacterium
GGCCCATCTCACTCTTATTGGCAAAAAGTATAATATGGTCTCCCTCTTCAACTCGGGTCAAACCATCTGGGATAGTAACCTCTTCCCCCCTAATGATAGCAGCAACAATTACACCGGCAGGAAAAGGTTTATCTTTCAGAAGTTTACCCACTACTTTTGAATCTTCTCCTACAATCACCTCAAAAACTTCCGCCGTATTATCTCTTGTAGAAAAGACTCCCGATACAGCACCTGGCCGTACGAACTTCAAAATACTACTGGCGCCAGCAATCATAGGGCTAACAACAATATCTACACCAATGGTAGTAACCAGATTTAAATAGCTGTTTGAATTAACTGCTACTGCCGTTTTTTTTGCTCCTAGTTTCTTCGCTAGCAAGGCTGCCAAAATGTTATCTTCGTCATCTTCTGCGACCCCAACAAACATATCGACATCCTCAATACCCTCTTCCCGAAGCAAGGTCTGATCTGAACCACGTCCTTTCAGAACCAAAACATCCTCGAGCTCTACAGCCAGCTTCTCGCAAATAGCTTGATCTTGCTCTATCAATTTAAGCTTGATGTCTTTACCTGAAAGCTGACGAGCAAGTTGACGACCCAAACCGGACCCACCAAAAATCATAACATTTTTAATTTCGGAACGCTCACTGCCCTCAATTTCAAAAATTTTATCAACTTCACTTGGGGCAGTTGCTATATAAACGGTGTCTCGGTTTTGAAGAATATCTGTACCACTCGGAATGATTAACTCCCCCTCCCTAGCAATAGCCACCACCAGCATGGAGTTTACACCACCTTCGGTGTTTCGAAATTCTTTCAAAGAACGACCCACCACTTTTGATTTCTTACTAAGCGTGACCCCGATAACATCGACCTTACTATCAGCAAAATCAAGGACGTCACAGGCACCCGGAATCTCAAAAACTCTACTTAAATAATTCGCCGCTTCACGGTCCGGGTTAATGAATTCATCAAAGACCTGGGCAATACGAGGGGACAAAGAGCCCTCACCAACCAACAGCTCTCTCACTCGAGCAATTTTTCTTATTTCAAGATTTAAACTATCGGCTAGCAGACAAACAATCAGGTTAGTCTCATCCGAGTTAGTTACCGCAACTACAATATCAGCAGTTTCAACTCCTGCCTTGCTCAGTGTCGACCTGGAACTTGCCTTGCCAACTATGGTTTGCAAATCGAAATTCCAAGCAAGCTCTTCCAGAATTTTTTCATTCTGGTCAACCACTGTAACGTCATGCCCTTCAGTGACCAGACGCTCTACTAGGTAGCTACCTATCTTACCGGCACCGGCAATTACAATTCTCAAAGTTCTAGTCTCAGCTTATGTCTTCGACAACATCAGGCCAAAGCGCGATGCTGCCGGTGCTTGAATTGTGGAAAATTCCAAGCTCGTCACCGAATCTGTTAAAGCCATACTTTACAGAAGCACCTTTGCTACGTAAAAAATCTCGGGCTTGTTTCTCTCCATTTTCCAAACGCGACTTTCTGTACTCGTCCAGCAGGTTCTTATCATTAATTAACCCAGCATCTACAAAGACCACACAGCGGGTATCGACAAAAACTCTACCTACAGACTCGAATAACTCTCTAGACACCTCTCGACCATCGTCTCCATCTTCTAGAACTTTCTCCTCTGGCTGAAGATGAATCAAGGACTCTTGAGCATCTCGTTCAACCTGATACTTACCTTTTCCGGCTGGCACCACAGCTCCCCCGAATAATAGAGCAGCTTCCTCAACAGATTTTTTAAACCCCGGCCCAAACTCTAACTTCCCAACAAACTGGGGGTTGCCAAGCATAAACTGGTCTACAACAAGCATTGCGCCACTGTTTATCTCAAGCTCCTCAGGGGGCCTCCTATTTTGCTCATGTACGGAATCTTCTGACATCGTTTAATCCTTCCCTTCCCCATCAGCCAACCCAAATCGATACTCTTGATCTAGTTCAAGACAATTCGAGTAAGTGCCGATACCTATTAAAGAGCGAGATTATGGCAAATATCCTGCCATGAATCGAATGGGCATTTGTTAAGTATTTTAAGTAGGTTATGTTAAGTAGGGACTCCAAGCACTCGCTTCACAGCAGTGAAGAAATCAACAATACTATCACCTATAACACTGATAATATTAGTATTATCAGTCAGTTCGGGGATGAAATGTCTGTCTATAGATGTCGCCGCACCTGGACAGAGATACTTGGCAATCACTTTCTGCTTGAGAATGATCGGGATTTTAAAATGACTATCTCGGCTAGTGAAAGTCCATTTGTTCTAACCTGCGAATTTAACTCTGCTTGCGGACGCTATGCTTTCTGGCGCTTGATAAATCAGCAGGCTCCCGAAGCCGAAAACAAGCTGATCAACTCTGGTTACCCAGGCAGCGAACTCTTTAACTCTGAAGAACCAACTGCTGAAAAAGTCGTTTCTCCATGGATAATGTCTGGCGGGGTTAGCGAGCCAATAAGACGGCGAAAATCATTGTCCAAGAAACTTTTAGAGCTTCTGTGGAACCGAAAAGGCTAAACCCCCTAAATCCCCAAACTAAAGATTACCTTTTTTACTTTGAACACGCTGTTAAACTGCATGGTTTTATTGTGGACATCTGATACCTCCCACTTTCCGTTTTTTTTCCCAATGAAACTTGGTAAGCTTCAAGGATGGCTCCTTCTCAAGCAAATTGCTTAAAAGAATTAAACTCTGGTGGAATCGTTATAATTAAAGACGATGTCGCTCAGAACCCTCGTTCATTTCTTTGTTCATCGGCGAGTTTGAGCTCGGAGAAGCAAATGGCTAGGTTGATAGATCTAGCTGGTGGAATCGTTTGTGTGGCTATCACTGAAGCTAGGGCCCTAGAGTTAGAGCTACCCAGCATGAATCCTCTTCAAAAAAACTCTCAGTTCGACTTCACCACGAGTGTTGAAGCAAGGGAGGGTATCACAACTGGGATCTCGGCTGCTGATAGAGCCAAGACTTGTCGTGAAGTTGCCTCGAGTAAAAAGCCTAGGTTGGACATCGTTACGCCTGGGCATATCTTTCCTGTAAAGTGTAGCAACGGTGGAGTTCTTGTTCGTTCAGCTGTACCCGAGGCAGCAGTCGATTTAATGCGCTTGGCTGATGCTGGAGAAGCAGCTGTCTTTTGCCACCTTTTAAACGAGAAAGCCGAATTTGCAGAACCTACTCAAGTCGAAGAACTTTCCCGCTCTGAAAATATTCCAATTATTGGAATTACAGAGATCCTTGAAAGGATGATGACCAAAGGAGGTATAATCGAGCCAATCGCTGAAGCCTCTCTTCCCTTGCACGAACACCCATATTTTAGGGCAATTGCTTTTAAGTCCAGGCTCGATGGCACTGAACATTTGGTTCTAGCAAAAGGCGAATTTGACCTAAAAGGAGGTAAGGAGATTTCTGAAACTGTTACGGTTAGAGTTCAAGCAGAGAATCGCTTAGGTGATCTTTTTGGACCATCGAATCAAAGCTCCAGAAAAATTATCAATGATGCTCTTTCCTCAATTTCCGACTCTCCCCTAGGGCTTTTCGTTTATATCCGGCATCGGAGAAAAAGGTTGTTACAACGTCAGATTAAGATGATTGCAAAAGATTGCTACAACGACAGTTCAGAACCTGTAGAAAATGGAAAAGTTTCCCAGCTTAGAGAAATTGGAATTGGGGCGGAAATATTAAGACTTCTTGGCGTGAGGAAGATTCGTCTACTCTCTAACAAAAAGCCAAACCTAGCAACACTATCGGCTTTTAACCTCGAACTTGATGAATTAGTCGCGATAGGTGGAGATAGCTAGAACATGAGTGAAGCTTCCAGTTTACTCGTCAACTCCACTAGCCGGTTCGCCGACGTTGCACACCAAACTTTAACCTTCGATCGAGAGCTACCATCTGAAAAGTTGGTGTTAGACCTTTTAAACTGTTCCTGGGTTCAGCGTCTTCGTTCAATCAGACAGACTGGCAATACCTCTCTAGTCTATATGTTCGCTGAACACTCCAGATTTGGACACAGTCTGGGAGTTGCCTACCTCGCCTCTCTTTTAATGAAGAATTTGGAAAGAAAATTTGGAGACAAGGTTAAACCATGGAAATGCGCTGTTACCGCTGCGGCCTTACTTCACGATATAGGGCATTGTGCTCCAGGATCGCACTTAGCCGAAAGGGTTTGGTCGAAGAATGGAAAATCCAAACACGAGGAACTATCTAAAAAAATAATCCTAGAAGATCCTGAAATCAACTCTGTCTTGAAGTCCTACTCCGAAGAACTTCCTGAACAAGTTGTAGAAATACTCAGTGAATCAGAAAATCTACCAGGCTGGACTCATCAGATTATTTCGGGAGGAGGCTGGAACGCAGATCGCGGCAATTGGGCTATTGTGGATAGCGCTATGTGCAGCGTCAGCTACGGCCGTTACAACGTTACCGCCCTTCTAGATTCTTTCCTAATTTCTTCTGATGGGGATTTGGTTATACATGAGAATAGACTTGATGCCCTAACCCACTTCTACCTGGCTAGAGACTCAATGTATCGCCAGATTTATCAACACAGAGTGCTGCAAACTGCAGACTCAATGGTCGAAAAGTTAATAGAGCGAGCCTCTCAAATCGACTCTCCTCTTTTCTTCGCTGATAGCACAATGATCGCTGCTCTCTCTTCAAAAAACCCCTTGGCAGAACTCCCCCTAGAGAAAGTTTACTCAATGACAGACTACTGGTGGACTTACCACTTAGAAAAATGGACTAAGTCCAGGGATTCTATACTTTCAGATTTCGCTAACCGTCTTCTCACTAGAAAACTTTTCAAGACCATTCGCCTGTCTTCTGACCAAAATGAATCCGAGAGTTTTGTGAAAAAAGTTGAGAAAATTGCGATTGAAGATTTCGACATGGATCCCTCCTATTACTTGTTAAAAGTAGGAAGCTTAGGAGAGGCCAATGGCCATTATGAATCACCTCCCCTGGTGGTCTTGGATAGTGGAGAACTAAAACCCGCCTCAGAAATTGAACCAATTATTGCTAAAATAATTGAAAGACCTGAGGCAGGGCGTCAATGGTTAGCTGTTCCTGAAGAAATCAAAGTAAAAATAGGAGTGGCCAGATGAAGACCAACCCAATCGAAGATGAAAGTGGCGTTGCCTTAGTCTTAACCGTTTTTGTAATTTCCTTAGCCACAATACTCGTTGTCGAATTTGCCAACACCGCTCATTTTGACCAACGCATATCTCGCCATTACAGCGAAAGTGTTCAAGGGGACTATATCCTAAAATCTGGACTTAACTTTGCAAGAATTTTGCTAGAGCTTCCTAAGATTGACCCTTCAGTTAATGCTGATTGGTTAAATGAACCGTGGAACGCAGTAGCCTCGTCTCCAGCACTACCGATCGAAGGTTTTGTGGGAGAACCTAGACTTGGAATTTACGATGAAGACGGGAAAATTGATATCAATGGAATTAATGGTCTTTCTGCGGGGGGCAATCCCACTGGGGCAAACCCAGGAGCTCCAGGGACTGCTGGCACAGGCCAACCTACAGACCGAGGATTGTTTTGGAAAAATGCTTTGAAAGAAATTTTCGAACTAAACGGCTTCGTTCGAGAAAGCTACAAGGAAAACGAATTCAGAACTCGAGGGCACATCGGGCTCGATGCTGATGTTCAGGTCGCTGCTATTCAGGACTGGATAGACCGTGATACAGACGCCTACAGTTTTCCGGGTTTTACCGGTTCTGGAATTGAAAGCAGTAGCAACCAGAAAATGTTTTACAACCGCACACTAAGAAGTTTATCGGAGCTGTTACTAGTGCCTGGCTTCACACGAGAAAGGCTAGAGAGGGTAGCAAGATTTATTCGAGTATCTCCTCGAGGAAGTGGTACACCTAGGGTTAATGTTAATACGGCTCCGCCAGAGGTACTTCAGGCTCTTGGCTTAGATAGTGCTGAGGTTTCTGACATTGTGGAGAAGAGACTCCAGTTCGCCTATACCCCGGAACTAGTTAATGTCCTGGTCCAGGGAAACGACCAGCTCGCAAATCGATTAAAAACTACTAGTAACGAGTTCAGTGTGCTGGCCAAGGTGGAAATGCCTGCATCAACGAGGTGGCTTAGGGCCTTTGTGGCCGTTGGGGGTAGGAGCACAGGCCGAAGAAGGTCTACGATAATAAGAAGAGAACTATATTAGACTTAGAAAACCCCGCCCTCCTCGATACTTGACCATCTCAGTAATTTTTTATAAACACATCTTCGTAGATACACTAAAAACCCATTAAAATTATAAAAAATGTCTAGGAAGTGTCAGATCTCAGGTAAGGGCCGTCAAGCTGGAAACAATGTTTCTAAAGCCCACAACAAAACCAAAAAAGTCTTCAATGCTAACCTGCATAGCAAACGACTTTTTGATTCTGAATCCGGAAAATGGGTTAGGGTCAAGGTATCGAGTAGAATACTGAGAACTATCGATAAGAAAGGCTTGGCTGCTACTCTTAAAGATTACAACCTCAAGCTCGCTGACATAGCATAGTTAAGGTTCACATTAACCAAGACTACTGGATGTGATCGTCTCGAATAGCGTTAAGCTTTTCAACATCTAAAGCTACTTCATCTAGACCAGATAGGATTGGAGTACCAGTTACTTTCGAATCGTTCTCGACAGCTTGCCGCAACTTTCTAAGACTAATAACTCCAAGTTTCTGTTCCTTTGGAACAAAGATATGCCCACAGTGAGTGCACTCGATTACCGCCACAATTCCATCAAGAGTGACACGGGACATATCAGTACTAAAACCTTCATCTCCATCTTCACCCCCTTGGTTACCGCAACAGTCACAGTTGACATTGTCAACAAATGTCTCTGCTAAGCCTTTTAGTCTGAACTTCAATGGCATTCAAAACCTCTTAAAAACTGGTAAATTAAACCCTATAAAACAGTCGACTAAACAATAGATTTCTTGAATATAAGGAACTTATTGCTGCACTAGTCGCTAACAAAATGTTGAAAACGAAATAAATTGCCTAAATCTAAAGTCGACACTATTGGCCACAGGCTTTAAGTGAAAATTAGACCCTGCTAAAAGCCTGAAAACATAATGCAAATATTGTAGAAGAGCCCGCAAGAAAGTTCCGAAGGGGACTTATCTTGGTGAAAGGTTATAGATTTTAAGCGCTATCAGCTAGTCCTTTGAATCAGGATACTTGAGAATAGAATTAGCGATTTTTTCAGAATCTACACCGTAAGCTCCACTGCGAACCCTGTTTTTTAGTTTAGCCAAACGCTGCTGATGTTCAACTTCAGACTCATTCAGAATATGGCCTAAACGCTTCGGAAATTCTTCCTCTTTCGAAGATCCAGCTAATTCCGGGAGGTCTATCGTAACAGTAGAACTATCTGCGTCAGACGGTAAAGAGCGCTCAACTGTCCCCTCTCCACTGGTACCAAGCAGCTTCTCTGTAAGTTTTTGTACTGTGTTACTGAACCCCATGAAGCCAATGTTACCAGCTTAAAGTAGGTTTAAGCCAGTAGTAATTCTTGTTGAGTCAGTGTCTAAAAGCCCCTAAAGAAGGGCTAAAGGCGCCGCCTCCACAGGCCATGAACTACCTAGAAAATCTAATTTTTGGCCCGATCTAAGTAAATTCAGGGGTTTAGTTAGCCTTTAACCCCTGAAACCAAAAATTACCTAGCCAAATCTTAAATAAAAGCCTGCAGAATAAAGGAATAGGTGCCGATAGAGCTAATGAGCCTTGTTTTCCAATACTAAAACTTTGGAATCCAGCTATGCCAACTAATAGCCACTCTCTCGTTGTAAAAAGAGAGTTTGAAGCAGAGGGAAAAAATGCCAGCAAAAATAGTTATTGCAGACGACCATATCGTTCTTCGAGAGGGCCTACGCTCGATGATTAACAATATGAATGAATGGGAAGTTGTAGCGGAGGCTAGTGATGGTTTTGAAGTCCTACCTCTCGTGCAAGAACACGCCCCAGATCTAATTATCCTAGATCTCTCTATGCCAAACCTTGGAGGCCTAGAAACTATCTCAAGACTAAAGAAGATGGCTAAAAGCCCTGGAATTCTTGTGCTTTCAGCAAGAGAAGATGAATACTCCGTGGGTGAAGCAATGAAAGCTGGAGCAAAGGCTTTTGTGCCAAAGAGCTCCTCAACTGAAGAACTTGAGTTTGCTATAAAATCTGTACTCAGAGGCCATACCTATCTTAGCCCTGTAGTTTGCGAAGCAGCCCTTCAACATTCTGGCAACAGCGAAGAAGGTAAGGAGTGTAATCCTCTTTCAGCTTTAACTTCTAGGGAAAGGGAAGTTATGAAATTGCTTTCAGAAGGTAAGCCTAACCGCGTAGTAGCTAAAACTCTTCATATTTCACCAAGAACAGTTGATAGCCATAGAGCAAATATAATGAAAAAACTCGGAGTAAAAAGTAACGCTGAATTAGTTCAAATCGCCATCAAATA
>CALIEE010000198.1 GCA_938022485.1 uncultured bacterium
GGCTCCATTGGTCACCACCAGCACTGATATTTTGAGTATTCTGATTTATTTCTCAATTGCCTCAGCGGCTTTGATCTAAGGCCGAAAAAATGGAAATCCAACATCCAGGAATAGTCCTTAGACGCTCAGAAGGCAGGGGCTCAGACTTGATTCTAAAAATCCTAACCAAAGACTCTGGAAAAATTGCAGTTGTCGCAAGAGGGGCTAGGAATAGTAAAAAAAGGTTCTCTGGTGGTCTAGATGTTTTCGATAACGGAGTGTTTAGCATTATTGAAGCTAGGTCTGCGGGTGGACTTGCTGTTTTAAGTCAGATCGAAAGAGGAGAAATTTGGCTAAATCTCCGGGAACAGCTTTTATGTTTCACGCTGAGTTCTCTTGCACTAGAGACCGCGGACATTTTTGCAAGAGAAGGTGACAGTCACGGCTCAGATTTATTTAAACCACTCTACCTATGTCTTAAAAATTTGAATCAGGTAGAATCAGACAGCAAGCGTTACGTTTGTCTTATATTCTTTCTGGTTCAACTCCTTAGAATCTCAGGCTACGATCTTCTATCTGAAGTCAGTGATGAAAATTCTATTGAGGCTAGATGGTTTAGAGAAATGCTGGAGCGAAAAGTCGCTTTTGTACCAGAAAGCAAAGAGTTAATTAGAGATGGATTGATTCTACTAGTAGAAACTGTTCAAGGAATCGATGGTTGGGAACTTAGAACTGGAGAGGAAGTACTTTCTCGTCTGCAAAAGTTCACTGCTTCCAGTCAACAGTAAGGCCAATAAATTGGAAATGATATTAAAACTAAGATTGAAGCTAAAATACCAGACTAAGCTTGCAAAACTTATAGTTATTCTCCAACTGCTAAGCCTCAGCTCTTGCTCTTCAAACCCTCCGATTCAAATTGCAGATGAGGTAGATATCGATCGCTTCATGGGTAAGTGGTACGTAATCGCAAGCGTGCCTAGTTTTTTTGAAAAAGATACCTACGATGCCACAGAGGTCTATCAGCGTGGAGAAGAAAATCAGGTTTTGACCACCTACAGCTTTAGGGAAGGAAGCCATGATGCGTCAGTCAAAAGCTACAACCCTACGGCTTTCGTAACGGAGCACCCCTCAAATGCAATATGGCAGATGCAGTTTATTTGGCCTTTTAAAGCTGATTACAGAATTTTAAAACTAGACCATAACTATTCTCAAACGATAATCGGCCGACTAAAACGAGACTATTTTTGGATCATGGCCAGACAACCTTCAATTCCAAAAGAAGACTTTCTTAAACATTTAGAATTTTTAAAAGGCCAAGGCTACGACATTAACCATGTTCGCAAGATTCCTCACCAAGAATTAAATAGTCATAATTAAATTTTCTGCTATCCCTAATAGTCCAGTATCATAGAGTATTTACCTGAGGCTTCTTAGCACCCCTAATAGAAAATTCTCTTAGGATCCGCTAAACTTTACAGTCTTTGGATGCCCTATTTCTTAGTTAGAACTAAGCTGCTCCTGCTCTTTCCCAAATTCGTTTTCAAGTAGTTGTTAATTCCATACATGCCTGTTTAGGCTTCTCCGAATCATTCAAACTAGAAGTCTTTACAGGCACGGTGTGTGCTAAATTACGGCGTTTCTCGCCATAACTATTTTTTGGAGGTTTTATGAGTGATTCAATCTTAGTGGTTTCCGATGTTTATCCGGCCAATATTAATATCTCACTCCAAAGCTTGGCAAAGCTTGGGTTTCGTTTATACAGCAAGCCAACTACAAACAAACTTCGACCCTTCTTTGGTAATCGAAGGACCCTCGAAGGTATTACTTCAAGGTTTGGACCAAACCAATCGATTAGTCTACTCGCTAACAAGTCTGGTTTTGGAAATCGCAGCTCTACTGAAAAATTGTTCTGCAACCTAGGAAGTTATGGCCATCGACTGGCATTGGTATATCAAGCCTCTGGCTACCACGGCTCCCCTCATATTTTGGAGCTAGCAAAGAAATTCAACTGCTTTCTTGGCAACTGTCCTGATATCACCACTCAGCGTCTTGCCATTAATGTAATGCCACTGATGTACGAAATGTTGTCGGGTCGTTCAGGAGAAGATAACTCAGCTGTTCAATATTACCGAAACTCTGATTACTTGGAGAGATGGGAAAATCATTGGACAGCCGGGATTCCTGATCAAACACTGAGCACAATTTTAGAAAAAGAACTACCGTCCGATTGCTTCGACGGTAAAACTTTTTTCATAATTGGCTCCCTTAGAGCCCGAACTTTTGGTTCTCACCTAGCCAAGAGGATCGAAGCCTTAGGCGGAACAGTTATGTTCTTTAGTGTCTGGGGAGAACATAAAGCTATAATGCGAAGGTCGCTATTTAACCTTCTTCCTACTGCAGACGCAGTTCTGTTAGCCACTCAGCTCACAGACGACACTAAAGGACTAGTAAATAGTCACTTTCTAAGCAAGATGAAAGACGGTGCGATACTGGCATCTTTAGCTCGAGGGCCGATGGTAGTTGAACAAGATCTACTGACTTTTGCAGATAAATTGCGGTTTATTATTGATGTCGCAAATATTGAACCTTTAAAGTTGAATAGTAGAAATATCTTCAATGAACTTCTGAAATTATCTCCAGAGTCGGTGGTCACTGCTCATTCATTGCACCTAAGTTAATCTACAGTCAGTAAACTGAGTCTGCAAAGCTATTGCTTGCTTGCTATAGCAAACGGCATTAGTCGCAAAGAACTGTTTGAAAAATTGGGACTACTAGGGATGCATCACTCAACTGGACCTCAAGCTGTTCCTCATCATGGCTGCATTTCCATACCTAGTCTGGGCTGGGTTACACACGAGTTTCTTGAAGAAAGTTGGGGTCTTGTTCCAAGTGACGAGCCAAATATGTTCGTAACAAAGGCTGCTTAAAATTTGACTGAGGATTTTCACTGAAAGTTTCATTGGAAATCTCTTCTTCTCTTCCATCAAGCTCTTAAAATTCACGGTGGTTTTGTTAATTGAAGGTTAAACAAATTAGCACTCACCGTGATTTTCATTCTCTAATAAGCAAGACCTCTAATCAGGTAGACCACCCCACAAAAAGCTATCAGTGCATTTCCCGCCGTTTTAAACATCTTTTCACACATTTGGCTTACCAGAAGCTTACCAACAAAAATGCCAGAGAGACTAACTACAACTAACAGGAGCACCCAACTTTTCCAGGCAGGTGAAACATTCAAAGCCATGTCAGTGAGAGGATAAAAATATACAACTTTCATTATATGACCACTCATTGCAATTATACTTTTAGTGCTCATTACTGACTCTTTTGATATGCGAGCCCTAGCGAAATACACGTCCATAACTGGAGCGTGAATTCCGAAAAATATTGTAAATATCGGCACCAAGGCACCTGAAAGCCAAGTGTGAATATTCTTCTCAGGGTCAATACACGGGCCAAGCTTGAACAAGCCAATTAAAATACTAGCGACACCGATAACGACAAAGCTAGTTCTCTTATCCGGAACAAACTCCAAAAGTGACACTGGGTAGTAAATAAGCACTGCAGCGCCTGCGAAGTGAAAGAAAAGCTTCCAGTTGAGGTCGTCGAAAAAGAGGTAAATTCGGTATATATTTATAGAAATATAAAGAAGACCATGAATCACCAAGGCCTCAGGCAAAGGGTAAATTAGGTAGAGAGCTCCTATGGCAATGGTTCCTCCAGCAATAGCTGTCGCACCCGAGAGAATCGAGGAGAGAAACAAAACAATCGCGAGAGAGACTTCCGCCATGACAAAATATCCTAGGTTAGTAAATTAACTAAAAGGATATTCGGACAAGTCTATTCTTAAGTAAAATGAATAGTTTTAATACAATCTATTCGAAAAACGAATAGATCCTGCCGGATTATTTCTTGTTACCAGAAGAACTTGGCTTTGAGTCACTACTAGAAGTCTTAGCAGTCGAAGATTTTTCTTTACCTGCTTTGTCTCCAGCCGCTTTTGTTTGGGACTTACTGTCAGTCTTTGCTGCAGATTTATCAGAAGAGTCCTTCTTAGGCGGAGCAGAAGTTCCATTAGAACCCCCTGAAGTACCATAGTCAGTTTTATACCAACCACTACCTTTTAGATGAAAAGCAGTCGCCGAGATCAACCTTTTAGCCTCCGGCTTACTGCACTCAGGGCATTCCGAAATAGCATCTTCAGTGATTCGCTGGGTCAACTCAAATTGATGACCACAAGCTCCGCAGGCATATTCATAAATAGGCATACAATATCTCCCTCCTAGGCGGCGAAGAATAGCACTACAATCCTAGTGGTCAAGACTCTCTGAAACAGTAGTCTTGCTTGCTTCAAAACTACAGCTTTGGCCATAGCCCTGGAGGGTGTTCACCACAGAATACTGGAGCAGAACTAGAAGGAACAAAGTGGCAAGAGAGGCCATATCAAACATACCCATCGGCTTAATATATTTCCTCATCGGAGCTATCACTGCCTCTGACAAGTCCTTGATAATTCGATAGATCGTGTTGTTTGGGTCAGGGCTAAACCAAGAAGCTACAAAGTAAATAATCAAAATCCAGTAAAATAAAGTAAGTAGTGAGCCCAGAACCGCAGCAACCCCTGTCAACGTATTACAAAAAAATAGCACTAGCTCTTCTCCTTATCAGACATACCCTGCCTTGCTTTTAAAATAGCCGCCTCTACTGCTTCGATCATACTTTGTTGAAACTCCCTGGTTGCCAGAACAGCAAGTCCCTTTTCGGTCGTTCCTCCAGGAGTTGTCACCCTTTCAATCAATCTCTCCGGTGACTCCCCCGTCTCAAGTAAAGTAATAGCCGCACCTAGTGCGGTCTGTGCTGCAATTTCCCCGGATACTGTAGAATCTAAGCCGGCTTCTTCCGCCGCTAACTTAAGGCCAGAAATAGCTCGAGCAATAAAAGCCGGTCCACTACCTGCAACACCAGTAATTATGTCAATCTGACTCTCATCATCAAGCTCTACAGTCCTGCCAACTAAAGAGAATAGCTGATTTGTCTTTTTAGAAGCTTCCTGATTCTTAGAAAATACTCCTGTCATCCCCTGTCCAAAAGCCATGGCCAGATTAGGCATCACTCTCACCACTGGTTGATCTTTGGGCAATGAGCCGGACAAATCATCAATTGTCACCCCTGCAGCCACTGACACTATAGCCGTGTTAGCAGATAGAGTTTCTGAAATCTCTCGTAAAAGAGCCAAAACCCCAGAAGGCTTTAAAGCTACTACGATTAGGTCTACGTTCTTTGTGGCTTCAGTCACACTACTACAAACCTGAGCATCAGCCAGTCCCAGGTCTGAAGCTTTACCTGATACGGAATCAAAAAGCCGAAGCTCCTTACAGGCACCAGCTAAGCGCTGAGCCAAGGCACCTCCAATATTCCCACATCCAAGTATTGCAACAGTAAATTCTAACAAAGCCTAACTTCTCTCTCCAAATATAGCTGTTCCAACTCTTACCATAGTCGAACCAAAGCCAATAGCCTGCTCCAAATCTCCACTCATTCCCATAGAGAGCTCAGAAAGTTCGATATCAGCTCTTTCAGCCTCTCGTTTGGCCAGGTAAGCCAAAGATTCAAATTCACCTTTTTTTCTGTTCGGCTGGCCTAGTGGATTGCTGAAAGAGCCGATCATCATCAGGCCCTTCAGTTTTAAAGCCTTAGATTGTTTAAACTGTTCTACCAACGCAGGTAAATCTGAAGGACTGACTCCTGATTTTTGTTGCTCTCTACTAACATTCACTTGAATCAAAGCCTCACGCTGCAAACCTTGTTTCTCACATTCGTTTGCCAGCGCATCATGAAGCTTGATCGAATCCACTGTTTGAAAAACATCGAAAAGCTCCACAGCTAACTTGGCTTTATTGGATTGGAGATGACCAATTAAGTGAAAAATAAGATTACTGCTAGCATACTCCCGCGCAAGGGGGATTTTTTCAGCAGCTTCTTTTACGTAGTTTTCACCAAAGTGCTTTTGACCCCAATCAATCGCCTCTTTGATCAACTCAATTGGCTTTTTCTTGGAAACAGCGATCAGACTAACTGAGCCTTTTTCTCGGCCTGAATCATCTACGGCTTTTTGGATTGAATCAGAAACCTGAGCCAGGTTTTCTGATATCTGGTTTTCCGGTAACTGGCTCATAGGCGAGCTTCAACTACACCCTCTTCAATTAAGACCTCCATAACCTCGGCTACAGGCAGCCCAACTACGTTGGTATAAGATCCTCGAATAGACTTGATAAAGCCAGCAGCAGTACCTTGAATGGCGTAAGAACCTGCTTTATCCATCGGCTCTTCCGTCATCACATAGGATTCAATTTCCTCTTCGGATAGCTCAACCATCTCCACCTCAGTTTCAACGACCTTGGTAATGGACTTATCTTTTGAATGACAGCACACCGAAAAAGCAGTTGCTACCTTATGAGTAGATCCAGAAAGCTCTCTCAACATTCGAGCCGCATCTTTCGAATCTAATGGTTTTTCCAAAACTTGCCCATTTCCACCAATCACTATGGTATCTGCTGCTAAAATAAAACTCTCTGGATATTTCTCTGCCACAGCACGAGCTTTTTCTTCTGCTAACCTCGAGACATAGTCTAGTGGATGCTCTCCCTCTTTTCGCTTTTCTTCGATATCAGCTGGAAATATGTCAGCCGCTAGCCAAACTTGCTCTAACAACTCCTTTCTACGGGGTGAAGCAGAGGCTAGGATTAAATGGGACTCTTCCATGCAGTCTCTAACAAAGAATTATAAATTTAACTTAGGCGACCTAAACTAAGCACCGACCGTGCGGCCCATTGCCTGAGCAATAGGGGCAAGCTCGGACATCAATTCTTCAAAGACCTTAGGCTTTAAAGATTGAGCTCCATCACTCTCGGCTTCAGCTGGATTCGGATGAACTTCCAAAATTATCCCATCGGCGCCAGCAGCAATGCCCGCTTTTGTCATTGGACCCACATAATTCCAAACACCTGTTCCATGACTTGGATCAACAACCACTGGTAAGTGAGTGCGACTTTTCAGAACAGGGACAATGTTGAGGTCTAGTGTGTTCCTGGTAGCAGTTTCGAAAGTTCGAATACCTCGCTCACAAAGAATAACATCCGGGTTTCCGGCAGCAAGGATATATTCAGAAGACATAAGTAGTTCTTCCGCTGTTGCTGACATTCCGCGCTTCAGCAAAATTGGCTTCCCAGCTGTTCCCAAGGCCTTAAGCAAAGCAAAATTCTGCATATTCCTTGCTCCGATTTGGATTAAATCAGCGTACTCCGCCACCAAACCGACCATATGCTGGTCCATTACTTCAGTTACAATTGGAAGACCGGTCTCTTCTCTAGCTTTTGCCAAATACTTTAGGCCTTCTTCACCCATTCCTTGGAAGCTATAAGTGGAGCTTCTTGGTTTAAAAGCTCCCCCACGCAAAGCATTGGCCCCTGCTTTCTTAACAGCGATCGCAGTCTCCACAATCTGCTTTTCGGATTCTACGGAACAAGGGCCAGCAATCATTGGAATATTTTTACCGCCGAAAACACAGTTCTCACCAACTTTCACTTGGCTTGGCTCTGTTTGGAGCTGCTTGGCAGCTAACTTGTAAGGGCTCAGGATCGGCATAACTTTCTCGACACCATCGAGAGTCTCAAGGGTCTGAAGAGCAGCTTTTCCCCGCTCATCTCCTAAACATCCGATCACATTCCTCTCTACCCCTTCCATCAGGTGAGCTCTGTAACCCTTATTTTCAATTTCCTTAATAACCGAATCAAGCTCAGCTTTGCTGGCTCCGGCTTTCATAACGACAATCATTGTCTGATGCTCCTATTCTGAAAAGCGCCTACCGGGACGAAATCCCAAGCAGTCTATAGCAGCTTTACTAGTAGAGTTAAATCACCGTATTGAGAGGGATAATATGGTGTATAAGTAATTAATACGAATCTAGTGAAACAAAAACCTTCGACTACTAACTCCCGCAGCCAGCCCCAAGGCTCCCAAAACGGCAACCACTGAGGAGCCCCCAAAGCTCAACAAAGGCAATGTTAGCCCTACGACAGGTAGAACCCCAACAACCATGCCAACGTTCACAATGACATGCCAAAATATCATTGCCGCAACACCGATAACCACAAAAGCAGGAAATATCTCACTACACCTTGCGGATATAGTCAGTAAGCGCAAAATCAAAAAGCCATAGAGAAATATGACCACTGCTGAACCAACAAAGCCCCATTCCTCGGCTAAAACTGAAAAAATAAAATCGGTAGTTTGCTCCGGCAAAAATCTAAGTTGCGTCTGGGTCCCTTGGAGAAAACCCTTACCAGTGAGAGAGCCAGAGCCAACAGCAATTTTAGATTGAATAGCATGGTACCCAGAACCCAATGGATCGTCCTCTGGAGACATAAAAGTAAGAATCCTCTGTTTTTGATAATCTTTAAGTCCAAAAAACCAGGCTGGAACAGCTAAGCACATTCCAAGGAGTCCTAAGGTCAAAACCGTTCGCTTACGAACTCCAGCAAGCATTAACATAGAGCCACCAATTAAAAGGTGACAAAGGCCAGTCCCCAAGTCAGGCTCCACTACTATCAGCACAAAAGGAACCCCCATCAAAAGACAAGGCTTAATCAAAGAAAGTATTTGATAACCTTTTTCCAGTGAAGTGGAGCTACTGAACAACCTGGCCAAGGCAACTATTAAAGCCACTTTCATAAACTCAGAAGGCTGCATTCTGAACCCACCAATTTCAAGCCATCTTCTGGCTCCCCCCGCCACAACTCCAGAGAAAAGAATAGCAGTCAGCAATCCACAACCTAAAAGATAAACGAGATAAGCATTTCTTTTCCAAATCTCAGGCTTAATCAGCATGCAAATCAAGAAACATAACAAACCGACCCCCATAGACATTGCCTGTCTCTTCATTTGGGCACTATAACCAAGCTGCTCGTTGAACCCAGCAGAATACAGAGCTCCCAAACCAACTGTACAAAGAGCCAGCACCGTTAAAGTAAGAGGCCAGTCTATGGAAAGGGCTATTCTTTTTGACTTAAACACTAGAAATCCTCTTCCTCAGGAGAGTTCATTTGAGCTCGACTTTGAGCCTGATCTCTTATTCCTACAGATGGCAAAGAAGGTAACTCAGCTGCCATCTCTTGATCCGAAGTAGCGGCAGCGGCCATGGTTCGCTCTGCCCTCGTCGCTGTGGCCTCGGTCGCTGCTACAGGGGGCTTCGGAGGATCAAACTTATGTTCTTCAATTTCTTCCTCGGTAACCATTCCCTGTTTAAGAAAGAACTTACTCATAATACTATGAGAAACAGGCGCTGCCTCCAAACCTCCGCTTCCAGCATTCTCAACCAAAGCTGCTACGACAATCATCGGCTCCTCAACTGGGGCATAAGAGATGAACCAAGCGTGGTCTTGCAATCTCTCGTCATTTTCCTGAGTTCCAAGACGACTAACCTGAGCAGTTCCGGTTTTGCCACCAATTCGAATTTCTCCGACTCTAGCTCGTTTTCCGGTACCTCGCTCGTGATGAACCACCTCAGATCCCATGTCTCGAACCAAATGAAGTATCTCTTTAGGCAGTGGAACTAAGTTACTATGTTGGGAATGATAAACTCTTGATTTTCCGCTTTCATGCTCCACCACTTTTCTAACAAGGCGAGGCTTATAAATAATCCCTCCATTAACTAAAGCAGCAACTGCGTTAGCCAATTGCAATGGAGTCACTGTCAAGTACCCTTGACCAATTGAAACGGGAATAGTGTCTCCCGGCCACCACTGCTCACCCACTTTCTCTTTTTTCCACTTTCTAGAAGGAAGAATGCCTGACTTCTCTCCATCAAGCGCTATTTCCGTTAGGCTTCCAAAGCCAAACATTTCGCCATATTTGGAAAGACGATCGATCCCAAGCATTACCCCCAGTTGGTAAAAGTAGGCATTACAAGACATGGCAATTGATTGCCTGAGGTTAACCTTGCCGTGACCACTTCGTTTATGACAACGGTAGTTCCTCTTTCCAAACCTATAATAGCCTGGACAATTAAATACAGTACTCTCTGAAATTAAATTCTCGGCTAAACCTGCAACTGCAGCAAAAAGCTTGAAAGTCGAACCGGGAGGATAAGCAGCGGTCAATGGACGATTGTTAAGTGGCTTATCCGGACTGGAGGTAAGCTCCTTCCAAACGGCAGGATTCAAAGCGACAGAAAAGTGATTGGCATCATATGATGGCCCTGAATACAGAGCCAAGACATCGCCATTTCGAGGATCGAGAGCGACAACAGCTCCTCTTCTATTCTTTAAAACTTCTTGGGCTGCCAGTTGTAAATCTAAGTCCAGTGAAAGATGCAGGTCCCGACCTTTAAGATAATCCTTTACCTCTAATTCCTTTTTTCGCCTTCCACCTGCATCCACTTCAATACGAACGAAACCATTTTGGCCTCGAAGGCTCGTCTCTTGCGCTAACTCAAGTCCAGTCTTTCCGATCAAATCTCCTCGAGCGTAACCCTCCCTAGACTCAAGTTCTTTCTTTGAAATCTCTCTGGCATAGCCGAAGATATGGGCCGCCATGGAATCAAAAGGATAATCTCTAACCGGCACTACATCGACAATTACTCCCGGCAAACGATAGCCATTTGCTCTGACTCGTCCAAGTTCCTCGCGACTAACATCGCTGGCGGCTATTCGAGGCTCAAAAGGGCGAGAACGACCTGACTTAACTCTTTCCTGAATTTCCCCCACAGGACGTTGTAAAACCTCAGCCAAGGTTTCCACAGTTCCCTCGAGATCCGGAACATCTTCAAGCATAAGAGCAACATCAAAAGAAGGCCTACTACCGACCAACATTCTACCATCACGATCGAAGATAGAACCTCTTGGCGCTACTGTCTTGATTAGACGAGTTCGATTGTTTTCTGACTTATCTCTGTAGTATGGACCGTTTAAGCCTTGTAGAAACCAAAGACGAAGAAGTATCAGAGAGAAAATGAAATAAGAGGCCACAAGAGCAACCTTTAACCTAACTTTAAAACTGCCTAAGTCAAAGTTAACGGAATCTCCACCAACTAACCCGGCCATCTAACACCCCTTTGCGCTCGAGGCTCAATAGAAGAAAAATGGCCAGAAGATTTACCAGCCCCACCTCTCTGCTGAGTAAGCCAAAAAACAAAAGGTGCAAACAATGCCGTAAATAGCGCTTCCGCGAACACGGAGGTAAAGGTTGACCAGCTTAACACGGTCAGCCCTCGGTACGAGCCAATCATCAACAGACTGGTGAAGCTCTTAAGTGTAGAAGCAACAAAAGCCAGGCAACAAAGAGCCAAGCCTTTTTCAGCAAAAACTTTGTCCGAAAGATACACAAGTAGAGAATAAGCAGCGACGGAACCTGCAGCAAAAGGGCCAAGAAATTGCCCGGAAGCAAAGTCTCCAAGAAGCCCCAGTCCAAAAGCTATAAAAACTCCGGCTGTATTCTGAAAACGCTGAGCCAAGCAAAGAACTAAAAGTAACACAAAGTCAGGCGCTGCTATTCCAGGAAAATTATCTCTAAAAACAGTAGATTGAATCAACAGTCCAGTCATTGCGAATAAAAGATAGTAAAGAACAGACTTGGTCACTCTGTTACCTCCCCCTCAACTTCTCCAACTCCCTCTCGAACCTCGCTCGCCCTACCTTTAAGATCTAAAACTTCCACTCTCTCCTCTGCCACAGGCTCAACCACCAATACACTTTCCAAGTAGTCAAGATTAACACCTGGCTTAACCTCTACCTGGTGAAAGAGGCTATTGCTTTGAGTGTCAACTGCAGTAACTACTCCAATTAGAGTGCCTTTTGGGTAAACCATATCAAGACCAGAGGCGATGATTCGATCCCCTATTTTTACATCCTCATCTTTTTCAACGTAGCGCATAACTAAAAGTTCAGATCCATTACCCTCGACAACTCCTGGGGCACGACTACTCTGCACCAAAGCATCAATGGCACTATTGGGGTCGGTAAGTAGTTGAACCTTACTACTATCACCACTAACCGCAGTGGTTAAGCCAACCAGAGCATGTCCGTCCACCAGAGGCATGCCTCTAGTGATTCCATCAGACGCTCCCTTATCTAAGGAAATAGTTTTAAGCCAATTGGAAGGATCTCTAGCTATAACATTAGCAGGGATCCCTACCTTTCCAAGCCGTTCTGTAAAACCAAGCAAGGATCGTAATCTTCTATTCTCATGCTCAAATTCAATTAAAGCTGAGTTCTTTTCTTGTAGAATTTTTATCTGGCTCTCTAGGTCGGATTGCTTTTCTTGAACACCCTGCAACCAAACATATTTGGACCAAATTCCATCGATTCCTCCAACACTCTCTCGATGAATTTTCTGAACTGGAGAAACAAGGCTGTTCAGCAGTTTTGCCCCGGCCCCAGGTAGTTCAGGGTTTCGAATACTACTGCTCATCAGTTGAAAAGAGACTATCATCAAGGCAACTGATGAAAGGAACAAACTGTTTCTACTAATAAAGCCACTCATGATATCAAACTAACTAAAGAACTACTCTTAGCTGGAAGTTACGTCACCTAACTCTTCAAACCTGTCGAGAATCATCCCAGAACCAAGAACCACAGCAGTTAAAGGATCGTCCGCTAGCTTTGCCGTCAAGCCAGTGGCTCTATTGACCAGAGTATCGAAGTCCCTTAGCAAAGATCCTCCACCAGCCAATGTAATTCCTTGTTCCACAATATCCTCAGCTAACTCAGGAGGGCTGTTCTCTAAAGTTTGAATAATGGTTTCAACAATCTGCCTCAAAGAATCTTTTAAAGCTTCAAATACCTCTAGATTGGATACCTCAAGAGTCGTTGGTAAACCCCTCACCAAGTCTCTTCCAACCACCTCAAGTTTCATTTCACGATCAGGGGGCATGGCAGAGCCTAGAGAAATTTTCAATTGCTCGGCACAACCGTTTCCAATGGCTACATTTAAGGAGCGACGTATATGCTGTTGAATAGCTTCGTCCATCTTATCCCCTCCCACACGAGCAGACTGGGAGTAAACTATTCCCTTCATAGAAATTACGGCAACCTCAGTAGTTCCCCCACCAACATCCACAATCATGGAGCCAGTAGGCTCAGTCACAGGTAGACCTGCTCCAATAGCTGCTGCCATCGGCTCTTCCACTAAATATACTTTTCGAGCGCCAGCTGCATAAGCCGAATCTTGAACAGCTCTTTTTTCAACTTCAGTGATTCCAAAAGGAACGCAGACAATGACTCTTGGTTTCACTAAGGAACGCTTTTTTGAAACCTTGCTGATGAAATGCTTAAGCATTTCTCCTGTCATTTCAAAATCAGAGATTACACCATCCTTCATTGGACGCAGAGCAGTGACACCTTCTGGGGTTCGGCCTGACATACTCTTAGCCTCCTGCCCAACGGCGATGGTCTCCCGCTCGTTGTTACCCTCTTTGATAACCACCAAAGAAGGCTCGTTACTGACAATGCCTCGTCCTTCTTGGTAGACCAAAATATTAGCTGTGCCGAGATCTACAGCCAAATTACTTGAGAGACTTCCTAAAAAATTTTCAATCATATTGAGACGCTAATATAAGGAGATCCCTAGAGAGCTCTTAAGCCCTTCACCAAGAATCAATGGCGATTAGATAGTGAAATCTACCAATTTTTAAAAAAGCTGTCACAGCAGGTAGCTGAAAGATTCACAGCTTTGCCGGTCCAACAAAAATTAATTTAGAAACAAACAGCCTAGGTAATTAATCCACAGGCTAAGGAAAATTATGGCTTCTGAGCTAGGCTGCTCTCGCAGAGCCCTTAAGTAGTTCCAGCAAAGAATCTGACAAACCCTCAGTTTCCTCATCGGAAACCTCCAGCCCCAGTTCCAAGATATAGTCTGTTAGCAAAGTAGTTTGCTGATCCAAAGGAAGTCTGCGATCCACAAAAATCACATTGCTGCCGGAAAAATGGCAGCCCCCACTCTTCACCCGGAAAGCAGGACCACGAGAAAGATTTTCTCGTCGAACAGAGAAGCCTCTGCTTTCAATTATCTTTTTAAGTTTTTTAACCTGAGACTCAAGCTCACGCTCTTTTGCAGATTTCTTTTTCAATTTTTGACCGCCCTCGAATAGTAAATTCTTGAAACCCTAGAGTATCTGGAAGGAGACTCATAGACAAGTCCATTATGAACTTTACTAACAAGAGAATTATAAAATACTGATTTTAAACAGCTAAGACTTTTGCAAATTCTCGAGAAGCCGTTCGTAATACCTCAACATAGGCTGCCAAAGATAGAGAGCTCTGTTCTCCCCACCAATCTCAAGTTCCCAACGACCAAGGCTGGCCGGAATCGAACCAATAAGTTCCTTGAGAGGTTTTTGGCTATTCAATCCGTAAGGATACTTCTCCTCAATAATCTCAGCAACCTGTTCAAGGTCTTGCCCCTTACGGAACAAATCCGATGCCAGCTGAGCGCTTTTCTTTCCTTCATCAACTCGCACTCTTAATTTGAAAATTTCCTGTTCTAGCCTCTTTCTTTGCTCACCAATCAAATCTCTTGTGTCGAAAAGAGATTTAATTTCAATCTTTAAAGCAATTGGAAACTTACTACCCTCTGCTTCCACTAAACCAGTTACTAGTTCCTGGTAACTGCTCAAAAAATAGTGCAAAAAGCTGAAATTCTCTGGACGAAGCAAAGTATTAGAACCTCGCATTCGAGCTACCAACTCGATAAGACCTGGTCGAGTTAAACGATAGCTCGGCTTAGCATCTTTGAGTACTTTCCGAACAAATCCCTCCTCCACTAACTTATCCAAATAGCGGAGAATCTGTGTGTTACTAAGCTTTAGAACATCTGAATCCAGACTCGACTCGATCCAGTTAGTGAACAACTCGATCATAAACCTAACGTCTCTTTGTCGAAAACCCTTATCAACGTTGCTAGCATGAGCAGCAACTATTGCCCCGCTCACATAAAGCTCGTACCGGTCAAATAAAGAGTCAGTTCTCATCACTGAACAATTAGCTATTTACAAAAACACTAAAATTAAGCAAAAGCTTTCGCGGCAATACTTTTAACTGCCTTGAGATCAGTCTTACCAGAACCTAGCATTGGTATTTCCTCAACCTCAATATAACTTCCCTGTTTGGGAATCCAAAGGTTTGGCAAACCAACTTCAGACAGCTGCTGCTTTAAATCTCCCGCATCTAGCTCAACCGTCGACAAAACTACGAGCTTCTCTCCTTTTTTTTCATCCGGAACCGCTGTCACAACACAAGCGAAGTTCTCGCCCTTTGTTGCGCCAATAACCTGATAGATAGATTCCTCAATCTTCAAATGGGGAACCATCTCACCACCTATTTTAGAGAAACGTGAGAGCCTGTCCGTTATTGTAATAAAGCCATCTTCATCTAAACGGGCTACATCCCCTGTTTGGTACCAGCCATCCTTTAACACTTCAGCCGTCTTTTTTTCGTTATTTAGGTAACCCTCCATAACATTGGGACCTTTGACGAGCATCAAACCATCTTCTCCAGGGGCCAAAAGCTTTCCATCCTCAATCCCGACGACCCTAACAGCAACGCCAGGCAAAGGATGTCCCACAGTTCCAGGCTTATTTCCGGTCTGCTCAACTCGACTGTCTTTAAAATCAGGCACATTCATCACAGCTACTGGAGAAAGCTCACTGGCTCCGTAGCCTTCCATTGGCAAGACTCCAAACTTTTTTTGGAAAGACTGGGCCAATCTTTCGGACAGTTTCTCAGCTCCAGTAATTACGAAACGCAAAGTTTTTAACTGCTCAGGCTTACATCGACGCAAAAAACCTGTCAGAAAAGTGGGCGTGCTCATTAGGATAGTCCCCTGCTCCTTCTGCACCAACTCGCCAATGACTGAGGCTTCGAGGGGGTTGGGATGATAATTAGAACGAACACCTGAAAGGATAGGTAGCCAAAACGTACCGGTAAATCCAAATGCGTGAAATAAAGGCAGAACTCCTATCATACTATCCTTCTTACCAACCTGAAAAACTGAAAACATACTATCGATATTGCTCATTATGTTCGCATGGGTAAGTTTAACGCCTTTGGGTTCACCAGTGCTACCGCTAGAAAATATTACAGTAGCCAGGGAATCTTCAGGACTACTTCGAAATCCAGTAAGCCGCTTTAACAAAAAGCTTGGCAAAAATAAGGCCATTAAAGCTGCTTTCAATTTTTCGACAGCCGAAAACTCAAATAAGGAACTGACCTCTTTTACTAAACCCCTACTACTTTCAGGCAGCTCTCCTGGTATTTTTTCAATAAACTCCCCACTTGAAATTATAGTTTTTATTCCACACTGTTGAACGGCCGATTCCAGTGCGGATGAGGAGGCTGTGTAGTTTAAATTAACAGGAACTTTTCCAGCAAAGAGGGCTGCTAAGTTACTAATCACACCGGCGACCGAAGTGGGCAAAAGAATTCCAACCATATCGCCCTCCTCCCTTTTTAACCTTGAGGCAAGAGCTAAGGAGGAGCTAAGAGTGGTAAAATAGTTCAAACTCTTACCTGTAGTATCGCTGATACAAGGGCTAAAAATATTTTTTCTAGCCACAGACAAAAATCTATTCTGTAGGTGTAATAAATCCTTTCTTCGACTAATGGCTGAATCAGCTGCTAGTTCCTGCACTCTCTGCCTCACTTCCCAAGCTTTCGAGGTGGAAGGCAGAGCTTCGCCAAAAACTAAATTCAGGCGATAAGGAACTTGCCTTGGCCATTTTCTAATTACGTTTCCACCTGAGTAGCTAAAAACACTCCCCCAAAGCTGATCCAAACATGCAGGTATAATTGGCTGGTCTAAACCCTTTACTATTTTCTCCAACCCCTTATTGAAGGAGAGCATGTTCCCAACCCTGGTCAAACCACCTTCTGCAAAAATACAGACTAACTCTCCAGACTCCACTATTTGTCTAGCTTTCTTCAGTGCAGCCATCGTCTCTTTCGGATTTCCCTTCGAATCTACGGGAATAGCCTGCACAGCTTTCGCAAAAAGTTTTACAAGTGGTTTTTCATAAATAGGTTTATAAATTACAAAGCGAACCGGTCTTTTCGTAGCTGCTAGAATAATGGAAGCATCAGCATAGCTAACATGATTGCATACAATTAGCGCTCCCCCAGTCTCTGGAATGTTACCAAGGCCCTTCACATTAACCTTGTAAAAAATATTGGTAACTAGCCAATTAAGGCAACGGACAAACATTTCAGGCATAGTCTTCACCGCAAACACAGTAAATAGTGGAACAATTAACCCAATCAGTAGGAATAGACCTCTTCCAGCAAAACCAAAGCCATCGACTAACAGCCAGACCAACAAGGCCCCCGCTATTACAGAAGAGAGTGAAACAAAATTACTAGCGGCGATATATTTACCTCGCCGATCAAGAGGACTCTTTTCTTGAAGATAAGCATCTAAAGGTACAATAAATGCCCCTGCAGCTATCCCAGAAAAGAAAGCTGAAATAACACCGAATACAATGGAGCCACCAAAAATCCCTAAAACTAAAGAAGCTAGAGCCATTCCAACCATTCCAAGAGGCACCAAGCCAAGCTCTACTTTTCCTCGAGAGACGATGCCTGCTGAGATACTC
>CALIEE010000199.1 GCA_938022485.1 uncultured bacterium
GTCTGGACCGTGTTCCAGTTCCAGTGTGACTGATCATCCTCTCAGACCAGCTACGCATCGTAGCCATGGTAGGCCTTTACCCCACCATCAAGCTAATGCGCCGCAGCCCGATCCTTTCGCGCCCGAAGGCTTTACCAATAAGTTCCGCAGAACCTAAAAGATTATTCGGTATTAGCTCCGGTTTCCCGGAGTTGTCCCCAGCGAAAGGGTACGTTAGCTACGTGTTACTCACCCGTGCGCCACTCTACTTGCACCGAAGTGCTTTCGCGTACGACTTGCATGTTTGAAGCATCCCGCTAGCGTTCGTTCTGAGCCAGGATCAAACTCTTCAGTTTGAAAATCTTTTACGAAATCAATTTTGTCGTTAAACAAAAAAGATTTACGAAATCTGCTTTAGACTGTTCGGTTAAATGAACAGTCCTTAATAGTTCTCTAAAGATATCTTGGCTGTTAAATACTATGTTCTAAATTTGGTCACGCCGTTCCATCACATCCGAAGATGATCAAGAAAGACGATTACAGATAGTATGTAACTATCTGCAAGCAATCATAACTCAAACGACAATTGTCAATTCAAGTATTAAGTGCTCTCTTCCTACCCAACACAATGATTTTAAAGAACAAACTGCTTACCCACTCAATGGCGGCGCCGTAGATTGCCCTAAAGGATATAGGAAGGCAAGGGGCGAAGAGCTGAAATGTGAAAGTTTTTTAATACTTTTAAGGTTTTTTTAATTTGAAGGTAACACTTTGCGGATCACCTGCTTCAATTAGGTTTGTGGATAACGGAGTTAAGCACGTTCGAGACCTCACGTACGCCCAGTAAAACTGGGACGAAAAGCTTATAACATATAATTCTAATCGGTTTTTGTTTTTGAAAAAGGTATTTAACAAAACCTTTCCCAAACAGTTATTAAGACCAGTTTGCATTGAAGACAGACCCTAAGAATTTATGCCGTCGCATCCACCAACGCGCATCCCAAACCCTTTCAGATAAGTCCTATTTCTTCTAAACCTAGAGGGTTTTTAATCGGAAGCTAGGAAGTCTGGCACTCGAAGCCAGCACCGGCATAGCCTGACTCTATATAGTGTGACTCTTATATCTAGTAGGAAATGATCCTTAGTCCCACATCCCAGACTAGAGGCTCACCTATAGACCACTAACTATAAAACGATAGAGCCCTTGCCTATCTAATTTAGCTCTATCTAGGCTAGTTTCAACCACTGAACTAACCCTGGTTAGAACGGAGTAATCCAATCCCTCGGCTTTAAGGCGCTGAAGGATCATTGAGCTACCCGGATCATAGTCTTTTAGAAGCATTAACCGAGACTTGATGCTGTGCCCGTCAGAAGGACCCCCCGGCAGACCAACTGGGAGGCTCACTGGAAGACACAGCCCAGCTAGATCCAGCTGACAGCGCAGTCGATAATTCAAGCTGAAGAAATCCTCCCCTAGCTTCAAAGCCCCGAGGCCTTGCTCAGACCAGACAGAGGCTAGCAGCTCGCAAAAATACTCCTCCCCGGACCATTCCGAAATGGAGCTAATAGCCTGGTCTAGAATCTGAGAGAATCTAAGACCAGCGCGACTTACCTTGTCGCTACTTTCACTGAAACTAAGAAAGTCTTCGGGCTTAAGTCCAAGAGTTCTTGCTTCAGGAGTTCTTGAAAAAAGAGCAGCTAAGTGATCCAACAAACCCGTTTGTTTAACCACGCTTGGTTCAACCAGACTAGAAGAGCTAGTAGTTCCCGTTCCCGCTAGTTTGAGTCCGGCCACTTTCATACTGGCCAAACGGCTTAGTTTTTTTCTGCTTAAAAACTCAGGCGAATGCCAGACGGTATCAACTATTGCTGTAAGACCTAGCGGCTCTCCATCTTCTATTAATTCATAAAGCTCACCTAAGCAGATCTGTTTAGTTTCTTCTTCAAACCTTACAGCCTTCGAAGTGCTTGAGCCTTCAGCGGACGAAGACAACTTTATCACTCCAGCCTTTGAATGCTTGGCTGCTAAACCTAGGTCTTGAAACTCTTTCTCTGTGACGCAAACGATTAAGGTGTTTTCGTTGTCAGTGATAGCCTTCCAATAGCTCGCCAGGTGTTCAAGATGCTGTTGTTCAAGATGCTGGTTTGAAAGCTCCGCCGGCAAAAACTCTAAAAGACAAACCCCAGCCGACATCGAAAGGTTAGAAAGCTTAAGCATAGTAACCGCTACCTGCTGCAACCTTCCAATCTCTCTCAATTGATAATCCAAAGAAACGTTCAAAGCCTTAAGCTGTCCGAGTTGCTCAGTCAGCGGGAGAAGGTGTTCGGAAAAGCTATCCCGATAGTCTTCCAGAAACTTAGCCAGCTCTTCCGGCCTAGAGGATAGAAGCTCTCTAAATTTCATCCCTTTCAAAGAGACTTCAGCACCAGCCTTTGCTGGCTTAGGATAAACTGCACCGCACTCCGAGCATTGCCAGGAATAGCGGAAGCAAAGCAAAGGCTCTCTTTTAGGAATCGACCCGTCCTCAAGTTCAGCCGCTGAAACTTCTCGCAAAAATACCTTACTTCCCCACTGAGACATTGCCTCCGCAACAGAACGCTGAATTTCGGAGGCTAGGTTAGGGGTGTCCAGTTTAAAGCGACGAAAGATTCCTTCAATGCTGGCTCCTTCCGTACTGCTTCCACCCTCCTTGCCGGAAACTTCAATCAAACGACTAAACTCCTGTGAAGCACGATCAACCTCAACAGTTAAGGCCAGAAAACAGTCGCTATCAAAGTCATAAACCTCTAGCTCCTTCTCTGAAGGGTAAGGTTTTAAGTTAAAAGGAGGCAAAAGCTCCCCACCGTCAGTCGGACAAGAGAAGCAGCCCTTAGCTGAAACAAGGGCACTGAGCTGAGAAGAGATGCCAAGGTATTCAGCCACTGTCATTTTCTGGAAACGATCAATAGCAAACTGAACTGGAAAAACAGGCCTAGTCGCTATAAAGCCAAAGTCATCTGAAACGCTACTAGTAGGTGAAGTGTAAAAATCTAGTTCTTTTACTGAGGCTTTTCCTGGTGCCACAAAAGGAAAAAGCTCTTGAGAGGCTCTAATAAAAGGGGCTGAAAATTCTTTTTCAAGAGCCAGCGCACTAGAAGCTACTAAGAAGTTTAACTGCTGCTCCTTCAGGGACGAGCTAAGGGCAGCAATAACTGCAGGCATGCTGTCTTCTTTTATTCTGCCTTCTGCGGCGGCTTCCTTTTTTGTCATTGAAAAGTAATGCTAAAAAATTGCCAAAGCTCTACCTACTACTAAGTCCTGCAAGTGGGCTGAGCTAAGAGCTTGAAATACGAAGACAATTGACCTCAGAAGAAAGCTTCTAGCAAGCCTGTCTGTCCTTTCAGTCTATTAAAATTGACTAGCCGATTTGCTGCAAATAATTCAAGGGCTGGCCGGTTTACAGGGAAAAAGCTAGCTTGAATTCTGGGTTTATAAATTCGTTCGTTTCAGATGCTACGCCGGCTCTCTGCCGTTGCATAATGGAGCAGAGCAATAAGCAGTAGGAGTAGTATGAACCACAACCTAGAAAATCCCAAAAAAATCTTAATAGTTAGCGAGCGCCCTGTAATCAGAGAAAGCATTGCTGTGCAATTGAGGAAACAAGGCTTTACCGTAAAAAGCCTTTCTTGCATGACTAAGGCTAAAGACGCCGCATCCTGGCAACCTGAAATAGTCGTAACTAGCAGTAGCCAAAAAAGCGAAGCTAATCGCCTGATAGAATCGACTTGTAGAAAGCTTTTCGGCCCAGTGCCGTTAATTGCTCTGGCAGAAAGTAAAGACACTGGAGACACTGAGTCTCTGTTTGATGCTGTAGTGGCTGGCCGCTACAGTGTAGGCCAGATTATTGCTACCCTAGAAGGCTTTTCTAAGGTCCCGCGCGGGGAACATTCCTTGGCTTTTAGAAGCAGAGCTAGGCACCTAACTCGCCCATTAGAGCTTTTGCCTGCTTAAAACCAAGAAAACTAGAGAAAAAACTTTAAGTTTTCAGATAAAATATTTGTTAATTTTCAGTCGGTTAAGCCCATAAGGGCTCTGTCAGGCGATCCCGTATAAAAATAAGTGCTTCCCCTTACTGGATTAGCCCTAAGGCAAGGCGTAAAATCCAAAAAGGTTGAGAAAACAAATCGTTTCGATGCAAAAGCTTCTATGGGCTGGAACTCTCTCTAAAGAGTTTCAAAAAGAAGATTACAAATAAACAGCATTAGAAACCATCTGTTCAATTTAACGAAATTTGTAGCAACGCGCTATTTGTAGCAAGGCTGGCCCCTATTTGGATTCAGACCGGCGGTGCTACCTGCCACCCAAGGTTCTTTTCTCTTTTTTCTGAGCTTAACAGCAAGCGATTGTTTTAATCGAACAGCTCGGTCCCTCTTTTAAATTAGGTTAAACAGCTCTGTTGATCAGGGCGGTTCGGCATTCCGGTTTTTTTATTCTTTAAGATGACTTTAAGGTAGTTGGTGAACAGCATGCCCTGATTTCCTAAGAGATCAGATCATACTGTTTCAGAATAGACTCGGAAGAGTTTGGGGCTGGTTTATTGAAGTTTGTTTAAGAGTTTTTTTATAAGTAAGCGCTCAGTTGATTCTTGTCGAGGCGCTCAAAGGGTGACGAATGAGGCGTGCTTTTTGCACGCTGCAGTAAGGAAGCCTGCCGAGCAACGAAGAGAAGGAGCAAATGAGAAGCTTATGTTTCGGAAGCGAGTGAGCAATGTTTCCGAGGTCAGTAGCGATGGAGGCTTTTAATAACGCAACACTATTAAGAGGAGCTACTATGACTACAATGCTAAACAGTATGGCTATTCCTGAAAGGAAACCAGAGAGAAGAGTTTACCCTGTAAACGAAACTCCACAAGAACGGGAAGCTAAAAAAACAATGGTAATCACTGACCCCAACGAATTTGTTAGGGAGTCTGTAGCTTGCCTATTCGAAGAACGTTTTGGATTTGAAATCGTGGCCCAAACCTCTAGGGCTTCAGAAGCAATTCCTGCAATTGAGGAATTTAAACCCTCACTTTATGTGCTGGACATTGAGCTTCCGAGAAGAAGTGGTATTGAGTTAGTTCATGAGCTTCGCCGGCGAGGAATACTGGTACCAACCATTGTTCTCACTCACATTGCTGACCGTCACACCTGTGACTCCGCAATTAATTCCGGGGCACTGGCTTATTTACTAAAGTCTGACCCGGTGGATGAGTTCAAAGAGTGTTTCGGTTCTATGAAACGTGGGCGTCCGCATATTTCAAAAAGCCTTCAAACTGGTCATTACTTAGACAGTCGACCGAGGCTTGCTGGAAATCATAGCAACGACCCTCTTGAGCCGCTAAGCCCGAGAGAGCGCGAAGTTTTTCATTTACTCGCGGACGGGCTTCAAAATTCCCAGATAGCTAAAAAACTGTTCATCAGTCCACGGACTGTTGAGACTCATAGGGCAAGAGTAGTTAGAAAACTTGGGCTCAAGACTAATGGCGAGATAATTCGCTTTGCGATTAAAAATGGGCTTTCGATGGTGTAGTAAAATTAGGTCTAGTAAAATTGGATAGGAAAATTCCAGAAGACACCTATTTAAAAAATCACTAGTTTAAAAACCACTAATTTTAAAACCACTGGCCTGAGGATTTCAGGCCTTGGTTTTTTAGAAATAAAATAAAGCTACTAAAACAGAGCTACCAGCCCGTTAAAAACGGCGAATAGAGTAACTACTATCACCATTACTGAGTGTGGGTAGTGATGGTTTATCAAACCTCTACTATCGTAATCTTCCTGGATCATTGCATCTCCAATGCGACCTATCGCCGGTAATACTATCCAGCCAGAAAAAAAGTAAAGTATTAAAACTTCATTGTGTTTGTAAGTCTCCATTAGGGAGATTGGGTGAAGCTCTACTATTGTATAAAAAATCACCAATCCAAAAACTATGGATGTTCGACCAGCGACATTGTCTAATAAAAACCTCATAATAATTCACCTTTGGTGTCTTCGGGAGGCTCAAATTTAATCTAAAATGAGCAAAAAAAAAACAAGTTCTCAGCATAACCACCTGTTTAATTTTAAGAAATTCAAACGACAGTAAATGGAAAACTTTAAACAATCTGGATTTTAATTGGCTTTCGATGGTCCAGGAGAGGAAAAAGAGAAGACAGCCAATTATATTTAACCTAACAAAACTGAAAGTTGGTAGGGATGCACTCGGAAGAACTGGCTTCCGAGTGTTTTTCCTTAGGCTAAAAGACTATCTGAACATCTTTGACCCTAAAAACGATTATTTCGGAAGAACTGGTAAGTTCAA
>CALIEE010000200.1 GCA_938022485.1 uncultured bacterium
TTACTTTTTACAATTTGGATTATGTCAGCTCCTTTGATTCCTTTCTCAACCGGCGCAATTTGATCTCCAGGGAAAAGCTGTCTTAATTTATCTTCAAGTACTAGCTCTAGAACCTCTCCTTGCATTTGTTGAGAACCTTGACTGACTTGGCGGGTTAACTCTTCAACTTTCTTTTTGAGCCCTTCTTCTTTGAGTTGAAATTCCTTTTCTCTGAGTTCGATTTTTTGTTGGAAGAGCTTGCTTCTTTCTTGATCGTCAGCTTTTAGCTTTTCTTGAACTTTTCTTTCAATCTCTAACTCTAGATTCTCTTCTTTTTCTCGAACTTTTTTGGACTCTTTAAGCAGTTTTAGTTCAGATTCCTTAAGAGATTTGAGTTCACTATCTTTCTCAGAAACAGCTTTGGAAAGTTCTTTTAACCTTTCATCTGATTCCTGTTTTGACTGAAGAAGCTTGGCTTGCAGCTCTTTTTCACTTTTCAGCTTTATTCTCTTTTCTATCTCTGTGGAAACCTCTTTGGAGAGAGCAGAGTCTAGAGCAAAGGTGCTGCCGCAATCTGGGCAGTTAATTTCAGAGAAGTTTAATTTACTAACAGTAGGCTTCATTTGGTTGAGTATAGGCAGCGGGACCTATTATTGCAATCGAAGCTGAAGCCTATAGTGGGCAGGGTATGTAACTGCAAGGTTAGATTAGCTACTTGAGGTTTTGTTGTTCTAAAGTAGCTTTGTATAGAAGCTTAGCAATTTGACTGCGACTGAGGCTGAGGTTGTTGCCGGAACGGATTCTCGAGAATTCTTTCTCTATCTTTTTAGCTATAGGCTCTGACAAAGGGGGGATTTTTTCTATTTCTTTTCTTAAGTCTAGTGAACCTCGTCTGGAGTGATTGCGGCCGAGAATTGAGACAAGGTGATTCCAAGCTCTGTTAAGAACAAGGTGAGGGAAGGAAATATTTTTCACCGGGCCAACCTGTAAAGACTTACGCCCTAGAGGTAGGAATACCACCTTGGTTTCAGCGAGGGTGTCACCGCCAAAAAGAACAGTTCCAGCTCCTACAAGTCCCCCAAGGAAGCTACCCATAAGAAGGGATGAGCCACCGGAAATCACATCTAAGGTTCCCCCAACCGCGGCTCCGCTAAAGGCTCCGTACTTGAGAAGAGTTTTTCGGTCCAATCCAAAGAGCTGGGAGCTTTCCTCTGAGAAAAGCTCAGGCTCTTTTTCTGCCCAAAGGTCTGAATCGGAACAATCCAGATTGTTATGACTAAAGATAGATTCAACCCCTTTTCTAGACTTGGCCTCTATTGAGACCAGTTTCTGAGAGAGTTTGTTCTCAAGCTTTTCTATGATTTTTTCTTTGTCGCTGTTGTCGTTGATAGATTCGTCAAGTTTTAAAGAAAGCATGGAGGTTAAGGATTGAGCTATGACCTCACTGCTCTTCTTGATTTTATTTTTTCGGTCTTGAAGAAGAGCATCCGAAGCTCTAAGTAGTTCAGGCCTCCAGTCTTCTTTTAGTTGAGCAAAGTCTCGCAGTAAGTCCAGCTGTTTGCTGAAATCTGCATGGTGGGCATCAAACACCCTAACGACATTGAAGAACTGTCCCAAAGCGCTTTTCCAGTTTTCAACGTATTGGCCTGAATCAATAGGGTTGATCAGGGCCATTCTAACTTGTCCGGTCCAGCGAAGAATTTCCAATTCGGCATCAAATTCTTCCCCGTAGGGAATTGAACCATCCACTACGTAAATGATTCCAGCTCCATCGATGATAGGTCGAAGTAACTCCACTTCATCTGGGTACAGCTCTTTATTCTCTGATTTTAGAGCAAATTTACGTACCGCATAATGCCTTGAGTCTGCGCCTTGCGAGTCTTCTTTGATTAGATTGAAGACCTTATGTGGACGCTGAAACCCTGGCGTATCAAAAAATTGTACCAAATCTTCCGAGCCCAGAGAAATCAAATGGGAAGAGGATTTCGTTGTGGTTCCGGGCATTGCGTCTATAGGAACTCGGCTATTTTGAATCAAAGTAGAAACGATACTAGATTTCCCTCTATTGGGGTGGCCGACAACAGCGAAAGAAGGAATACTATCCAGCACAGCTCTCCCCCAAAGTGTTTACGACTACAGGGAACTTGCCAGAAAGTTTGGAAAGTTTAGCAGACCAGACTTTTTCATGTCTATCGGAAGGGCATTTAAGAGTTATAGGGTCTGAGCAATCGACTGGTAGAACGTGTAACTGTTTGCCTTTAGGCAACTTGGTGCTCAAGTCAGAAATCAGCTCTACGTTTTCTTCCAAAGGAATATCCCAAGATTTAACCATTAGATAACAGTCCGTCTCTTTGTGGTCTTTGAAAAAAGTAGATGCTTGCTGCACTAGGTCCTCTGCTCTTTGTTCTTCACCAGCAAGTTTGAGGGCTAAAGTGTCTGGCTGTAGCTCCGTCTTTCCGTTTGAAAGTTGATTCTTCTGTTCATCAGAGAGGGTGAAGTTCAGAGTAAGGAATGAACACTTTGAGTTAATGTCTAGCGGCTGGAGCTTAGTAGTTATTTCGTTTTGAGAAGAAGGCTCTCCGGTGTCCTCTGATAGTTCCGCGCCTTCGGTGGCTCGAAAAATTGGTGATTTGTCAGAAAGTCGAAATAGCAACTGTTGAACTCCAGGAAGCTTAAAATGTTCACGTCTCACAAGTATGTCTCTTATCGAGCTGACAACTACAAACAAAATGAGCCTAGGTATTAGGCCATAAGTGAAGATACAAAGAGCGATGAAATACCACCAACTCCCCAGCTTTTTAGCTGTCGGGAGAGACGTATCTCCCGAGCTTAGCCTGAAAAACCTTGTCTCCTGAACCATTTCAAGGCTTGGGTGAGCTTCAGGTAGAAAGTGTTTCCAAGGAGTAGCTATGGCTGAACTTACTGAATGTACTTTTTCAGGAGCAATGTTAAGAGTTGAACCCCAGCTAAAAGCTAGGTCGGTGAAAGAAACGAGTAAAAGAAAACAGGCAATTGCCGCGGACAGGAAAGCAACTGAGAATACTTGTGAGCATGCAGCAAAGTGCCATTTAAAAACTGAGGGGCTGATCGACAAGGTTGTATCAGGATTTTTCACTTTTCGTGTCACGGAATAGAAAAGCTCAGTGGGGTTAAGAGACTTGAGAAATAGAATTAGGCTTCCAATGATCGGTAGTTTCTCTAGGAATGCAACTGGCAATAGAAGAACTAAGGAAAACAGGGTTAAGATAAACGGCGCGACAACAAGCGCTAGAAGGGGAATAGCAATATTTACTGGATGGGTTCCGTCAAAATAAAATACAGCCCCTGCGGTTAGTGAGCCACAAATGATTCCAAGCAGGAACAGTATTCCTCCTGAGGGTAGAAAAAGACTTCGCTTAGTTTCTTTACCTAAAGAACTAAGCCAGGAAAGGATCGAAAGTTTTTTACCCTTTTTCGTGTTTATGTCTATGTTTTTAGCTTTGCCATTCGCAATTACTTCTTGGTCTCTTTCAAGGAGTTCAGTAGGCGAGCTTTGCCGATCTTTTTGTAGAGCTTGGTCAAGTGCTACAAGGCTTCTAATGTTTAAGGATCGAAAACTCATTTAAGGGGTTCAGTGCAAATGCGAGATTGGTTCTGGGCTAATGACGAATAGGGGAATTTTTACCATGGCTTATAAAACTAAAAAACTCCCAAGTTTATGGTGAAAAGTTTGCAGATAGTTTCAAGGCTTCCTTTAGAATACAAGTTCAAGCCCATTAGGCAGCCCCTGCAGTTCTTCGCTGAGCACCGCTGTTTCGCGTAGATAAAGCTTCTTTAGTGAGAGCATCTGTTTTATTAG
>CALIEE010000201.1 GCA_938022485.1 uncultured bacterium
CAAGCTTAGTTCATACTCCTTGTGATTTTTTTTATTTTTAACCAAGGTCTATAGTTGGGAGGTGTATGGGGCCTTAATTGTAGATGGGAAAAGATTCTTTAATGATTAGTAATATTCTTAGAGCAGTTTTAGTGACCATACTCATGTTTTCATTGAGTGCAAAGGCAGAGGTAGAGTCAAAGTGCCTAGGTTCCTCTTGTTTTCCTGGTAGTGCAAATATTGAGAGTTACGATTTGCCGATTCGAGCTGTATCAAGATTTAGGTATTATTTCTTTAAAGTTTATGATGGGGCTTTGTATTACCCTCAGGGCAAGAACAAATTACTGTTAGGGATCGAACCCTTGAAACTCGAACTAGTTTATCTTAGGGATATTGAACGAGATGATCTTGTTAAACCCTCTATTGATTACTTGGAAAAACATTCGAGCGTTAGTTACGAAGGTCTAAAAGAAAGACTTGATTTGCTCAATGCACACTATCAGGCTGTTAAAGAGGGGGACCGCTATTCACTGGAGTTTGCCCCAGGGAAAGGGACAACTTTAAGTTTTAATGGCGAAGCGAAAGTTACTATTCCAGGGGATGACTTTGCACGAGAGTATCTGGGAATCTGGCTTTCGAAGAATTCCGAGGCAAAAAGTTTTAGAACAAATCTACTAGAACAGTTAGAGAAAGGATTGGAGTAATGTTGAGCCCTCAAATATCTGTTTTATTGGGATTTATGAGTTTGTCGGGTGCGATGACTTATCTTTGGTTTCGTCAAAAACGCACAGGTAATGCTGGTGTGGTTGACGTGGCTTGGGCCTTTTCATTCGGGCTTCTAGCAATTTTTTACTGCTTTACAGTAGATGGTTTATGGGGGCGTAAACTTTTTGTTTCCGCCTTAGTTTGCCTTTGGTCGTTTCGTTTAGGTTCTTATTTGTATTCTCGAGTAGCTGGAAAGGAAGAAGATACCCGTTACGCAGGCTTGAGAGAGGATTGGGGAGAAAATTTTGAAACCTGGTTGTTTTACTTTTTCATTTTTCAAGCGCTAGTCGCCAGCGCCCTTTCGGTGTGTTTTTTAATACCAATGTTTGTCGATGCTCCGCTTTTTAGAGTTTCTGATATGCTTGGCGCTCTGATTTTAGTTGTCTCAGTGCTGGGAGAAGGGTTAGCAGATTCGCAGCTAAAAAGTTTCAAGAAGGATCCATCTAATAAAGGTCAGGTTTATAAACAAGGACTTTGGCGATACTCTAGGCACCCGAACTATTTTTTTGAATGGGTGCATTGGTGGGCATATATACCGCTTGCCTGCGGATCTAGTTACTGGTGGCTAACTTTTATCGGCCCAGTTTCAATGTTCTTTTTTATTACAAAGATGACTGGGATTCCGGCTACTGAAGAACGTTCTGTTGCGAACCGCGGGCAGGCTTATGTTGACTATCAAAATGAGACTAGTGCTTTTTTTCCATGGTTTCCAAAAATTAAAGAGGAAAATAAATGATTGATAATTTAATATCCCACGCCGAGCAGGGTAGATTGCCAGATTGGATTGTCAGGCAAGGTATTAAGGGACTGCTGGGATATCGTATTAGAGACACTAAGGTCTCGGCTCCAGAAACTGAAATATATCAGCACAGAGAGTTTATTCGTGAATTGACGAATTCTCCTATCGCTCTTGATGTCGACAAAGCCAATGAACAGCACTACGAGGTGCCAGCTGAATTTTTTAAGACCGTACTAGGGCCTAGATTGAAGTATAGCTCTTGCTATTACCCGGAGCGTGATTTGAGCTTGGAGCAGGCAGAAGAAGCCAGCCTTAACCAGGTTTGTCATAGAGCGCAGATTCAAAATGGCCAGAGTATTCTTGATCTGGGATGTGGTTGGGGTTCATTGAGCCTTTGGCTAGCAGAGCATTACCCCTCTTGCTCTATTACCTCTGTATCTAATTCAGCAGGTCAAAAGGAATTCATTGAATCGCAGGCTAAAGAAAAAGGTTTTACTAACATCACAGTTCATACGGCCAACATCGCGGAGTTTAAACCTGAGAAAACCTTTGACCGAGTAGTTTCAATTGAAGCTTTTGAGCACCTGAGAAACTATCAAGAAATACTAAAAAGAATATCTACTTGGTTGAACGAGGATGGGAAGCTTTTCATTCACATTTTCTGTCATAGAAGAACTCCTTATCTATTTGAAGTTGGGGAAACAGCTGATTGGATGGCTAAGTATTTTTTCACCGGAGGTATGATGCCCTCTGATGGACTTTTCTATCATTTTCAGGATCAGCTAACAGTTGCCCGCCAGTGGCGTCTTAGTGGAATCCATTACCAAATAACTCTTGAAGCTTGGTTACAGAGAACGGATAGTAAAAGGAGCGAGGTTATAGATATTCTAACCAAGACTTATGGTACGGAGCAGGCGGAGCTATGGCTGCAGCGTTGGAGAATGTTTTTTATGGCCTGCTCTGAGCTTTTTGCTTATCGGGGTGGCAGGGAATGGTGGGTCTCTCACTACCTGTTTGAAAAGAGAGCTTAGCTAAAGCCATGAAGATTGCGGTGGTTGGGGCTGGGGTCTCCGGAATAGTTACCTCTTGGATACTGGGGCGAGAGCATCAGGTGGATCTTTATGAGTCTGACTCACGAATAGGTGGCCATACTAATACCGTTACACTTGGGAGTGGGCTGGACGCTGGGGCTGAAATTGATACTGGCTTTATAGTTCTAAACGATAAGAACTACCCTCTATTTCATCGTTTCTTGGAGCAGTTGGGAGTTGGTTTTCGATGGAGTGATATGTCTTTCGGTTACCAGTGTCAGCAGAGCGGAATGGAGTATGCTGGCCGTAATCTATTTAGTTTGTTTTGCAAGAAAAGAAATTTGTTTAGCCCAGCCTTCTATAAGTTTCTTTGGGAGATTAAAAGATTTTGTGAAGTTTCCACCCCAGCCTTGGATAAAGGCGAGTTGAGTGAACTAAGCTTGGGTCAGTTTTTATCTCAACAGAAGTTTAGCCAGTCTTTTCGTAGACATTATTTATTGCCAATGTCGGCTGCAATTTGGTCCTCGCCTGACGAAGATATTTTGGATTTTCCTGCGGAACGTTTTGTTCAATTTTTTAGGAACCAT
>CALIEE010000202.1 GCA_938022485.1 uncultured bacterium
GTCTTCAAATCGTTCCCGGACCAGAGCTCGAAAACTTAAAGCAAAGTCTGAAGTTGAAGGAAGAGGCGGCTTCGACGGAGAGTTGGGTAGTATTTACCAGTTCAAATGGTGTCCGCTCAGTCTCTGAGAGATTTGATCTACGAGATTTTGGTTCTGAAATGAAGCTTGCTGCGATTGGTGAGAAAACTAAAAAATCACTTGAAGATTATGGAGTTCAAGTTGACTTTAGCCCTCAAGAGCAGAACTCTCAAGGCTTTGGCCAAGAGTTTTCAGGTGCTCCGGGTGCCAATCTTTTTCTTCTTAGAGGGGACCTTGCGAATAAAGGACTTGTTCAGACCCTAGATAGTAGAGGCTTTGGTGTAAGTGATTTGGTTGTCTATAAGTCGGAAGCCCCTTTCTATAGTGATCAAGAACTTAGTGAAGCTCTTTCTGACCTCAACCCCAGCAGGGGCATGATAGTGCTTCTGAGCGGTCAGGCTGCTAAAAATTTGAAAGAATATTCAGTTCAAGTAGACTGCTGGTCAACTGTATCCCAGGTCCCCGTAGCAGTAATTGGACCAGTCACTGCTGAGGCCGTGCTTAATGAGGGATACCATTTAGAAATTACTGCTAGCCGCCCGGATGTAGTTGTTCTGGCTAGTGAAATAAACGATTGGATTTTAGCAAAACAATGAGTGCCTCATTCCCAGCATCGCGACTTAGCCGGCTTAGAAAAAGTCCAGCTATGCGCCAAATGTTTGCTGAAAACAGTCTTCGAGTCTCGGACTTTATAGTCCCTCTTTTTGTTGTCCCAGGAAGTGGCGTAAAAAAAGAGATTTCTTCTATGCCAGGCCAGTATCATTTTAGCTTGGACATGCTTTCTGAAGAGGTTAAACGATTAGGGGATCAGGGGCTTAATAATCTTTTGCTCTTTGGTATTCCTGAGAATAAAGATCCTGAAGGAATGGTAGCTTGTGATCAGAATGGAATAGTTCAACAAGCTGCAAGAACTTTGCGAGAAAATTGCCCATCTGCGGTATTAATTGCTGACCTTTGTTTCTGTGAGTATACAACCCATGGTTATTGCGGAGTGATGGATGGAGATCGCTTGGATCACGACGTAACTCGAAAGAATCTGGGAACACAGGCTATTTCTCTAGCTCGTTCAGGGGTGGATATTGTTGCTCCTTCGGGAATGATAGATGGAATGGTTGGACAGATTCGTTCTGACTTGGATGCTGAGAAGTTTCAGGATGTAGCTATCATGAGTTACTCCGTTAAGTATGCCAGCGCTTGGTACGGCCCTTTTCGAGATGCGGTGGAATCTGCTCCAGACTCTGGTGACCGTAAGTCACATCAAATGAATGCTGCTAACTCTCGAGAGGCTCTTCGTGAAGCGAAGCAAGATATTGCAGAGGGAGCGGACTGTTTGATTGTGAAGCCGGCTCTTTCGTTCTTAGATATTATTTACTCTTTGAAGCAGGAGACGGACCTGCCAGTAATTGCTTACAACGTAAGTGGGGAGTACTCTATGATCAAAGCGGCTGGAAAACTCGGCTTGGCTGATGAGAAAGAGTTGGCGATTGAAACACTTACTTCAATTAAGCGATCTGGGGCTGATTTGATAATTAGCTATTTTGCCAGTCAATTAGCCTCTAAGTTCCTCTAGTCAATCAATTGGGGCGTTAAATGCTTCCCCCTATGTTTACAGCTAATTTCCCTAACTATTAATATTTTTAATTAATAGTTGCGGTTAATAATACACTGAAATTACAAGGTTTTTACCTTAAACCTTCCTTCACTAGAACGGTTATTCTAGAGAAAATTACAGCCTAAACTATTGGCTTTGTCTTTATTTGCTGTCACACTCCGCGGTCGAAAGCCGGGGATTTAGGCAAATCCTCTTTAACTATTAACTGCATTGAATTTTACAGGTGTAGTATGGCTCATCGCGCCATCAGAGAGTTTGACGGAAAGAAAATGGTTTCGGACTTGCTTGCCAAGTTTGGGGCTGAGGAAGTTGCTCATTCTAATAGAGTAGCTCAGGTTAATGAAGATACTGAGTATGCTTTTCTTGTTGAAGAAAATCCCTGGTTGGAAACTGAGAAGTTGGTGGTAAAGCCAGATCAGTTAATTAAGAGAAGAGGTAACAATAATCTACTTCTTTTAAATGCAGACTTTCCTGAAGTTCGCGCTTGGATTGATGAGCGAATGAATAAAGAAATTACAATTGATGATGTTACAGGAGTTATCAATAATTTCGTTATTGAACCTTTCATTCCTCACGAGGCTAGTGATGAATATTATGTTGCTATTCACTCGGAGCGTGATGGTGATGAGATTCTTTTTTACAAAGAAGGTGGCGTCGATGTTGGAGACATTGACGCTAAAGCTAACCGCCTGAAAGTGCCAGTTCTTGGCCAACTTGATGAAGATAAGATCGAGTCTGAATTGTTAGGCGGAGTTCCTTCGGAGAGAATTGCTGTTTTAAAACAGTTTATCAGTTCTCTTTTTAAACTATACGCAGAAGCGGGCTTTGTTTACCTTGAAATTAACCCCGCAGTATATTTGGAGGATAAGATTATTCTATTGGATCTTGCTGCAAAGCTTGATGACACTGCAGAGTTTGAGTGCGGAAAGTTATGGGGTAGCTTTCAATTTCCTGCGGGTTTCGGAAGAAAGTCAATGAGAGCAGAGAGGCACATTGCTCGCTTGGACTCCCAGTCTGGTGCTTCACTGAAGTTAACTATACTAAATCAAAAAGCTAGAATTTGGACCATGGTAGCTGGCGGAGGGGCATCTGTTGTTTACACTGATACTATCGCTGACCTTGGTGCTGGAGAAGAACTGGCTAACTACGGTGAGTATTCGGGTAATCCAAGTGACGAAGAAAGTTACGAGTATGCCAAGACTATCTTAGAACTAATGACGGCTGAGCCTGATCCAGAAGGAAAACCTAAGATTCTTATTGTGGGCGGTGGTATCGCTAACTTCACTGATGTGGCCAAAACTTTTAGTGGAATTATTAGAGCCTTTCGTGAGTATGGCGATCAGCTTAAAGCTGTTGACGCTAAAATATTTGTGAGACGTGGTGGTCCTAATTACAAAGTTGGACTGGAAAGGATGCGTGAAGTTGGAGATCAAATAGGTCTTCCAATTGAAGTTTATGGTCCTGAAACCCACATGACTAAAATAGTAAACCTTGGCCTAGCCGCCTAGAAGTTAAAGAGGTGATTTAATGGGCAATGCTAAAAGAAAAATTGAGAAAAGAGACATGTCAGAAACAAATACCGCTCCAGAATACGAGCTGTTTCACGAAAATACTCAGGCTATTATTTTTAACTATCAGACTAAAGCCATCCAAAGGATGCTTGATTTTGACTATGCTTGTAGAAGAAAAACACCTTCTGTAGCAGCCATAGTCTATGCTTCAAGACCTGGGTACCATAAGTGTTTCTGGGGTAGTGAAGAAATCATGATCCCGATTTACAGAACCACCAAAGAGGCTGCAGAAAAACATAAGAATGCTGATGTTTTCATTAACTTCGCCTCATTCCGTTCTTCTTATGAGAGTTCACTCGAAGCGTTAGAGCAGCCAAGCATTAGAACGGTTGCGATTATTGCTGAGGGAATACCTGAAAGAAAATCTCGCTTACTTGTCGCGAAGGCGAAAGAGCTTGGTAAGTGGATGATAGGCCCAGCTACGGTTGGTGGAATTAAAGCCGGTAAATTTAAGATTGGCAACACCGCAGGTTCAATTGAAAACATTATTGACACTAGACTTTATGTTCCTGGTTGCGTCGGTTTCGTTTCAAAGTCGGGTGGTATGTCCAACGAGCTGTATAATACTATCAGTCTGGCTTGCCGTATCGATGGTGAAGAGGATGATACACTAGCTTACCCCGCACTCAATGAGGGAATAGCCGTTGGAGGAGATAGTTACCCCGGTTCGACGCTTTATGACCACTTGATACGGATAGAGAAAAATCCTGAAGTTAAAATGCTTGTGGCCTTGGGTGAAGTTGGCGGTGATGGTGAGTATCAGATTGCTGAAGCAATTAAGAGCGGTGAAATTACCAAGCCACTTGTTATGTGGGTGATGGGGACTTGCTCCACTTTGTTTCCAGGAGAAGTTCAGTTTGGTCATGCTGGAGCAAGAGCTGATGCTGAAGAAGAAACAGCGCACGCTAAAAACAAGGCATTAAAAGAAGCTGGGGCTATAGTCCCTAATTCTTTCGATGACCTTGGAGATATTATCAAAGGTGTTTATAACGACCTTGCTTCGAAAAAGGTAATTGAACCAGTTAAAATTCCCGAAGCTGTTGTAGTTCCGATTGATATCCAGGATGCTCAAAAGCAAGGCCTTATTCGAAAGCCAACCAACTTTGTTTCTACTATCTCAGATGACCGAGGTGAGGAGCTCACCTATAACGGTGTGCCAATCTCTAAGGTTGTTGGAGAGGGATACGGAATTGGTGGAACCTTAGGTCTTCTTTGGTTTAAACGAGAATTGCCTAAGTTCGCTAGTGATTATCTTGAGCTAATTCTTGTTCTTACTGCTGACCATGGTCCTGCTGTGTCGGGTGCTCACAATACTATAGTCGCTGCTCGGGCGGGTAAGGATTTAGTTTCTGCCGTGGCTTCGGGAATGCTCACAATTGGGCCTCGTTTCGGAGGTGCAATCGATGGAGCCTCTCAAAGATTCAAACGTGCAATTGACGAAGGCCTTAAGCCAGAAGCTTTTATCGACAGCATGAAAAAGGAAGGTATTCCTATTCCTGGTATTGGTCATAGAGTTAAGTCTCTCTCTAATCCAGATAAGAGAGTTGAACTTCTTAAGAACTATGCTCTAGAGCATTTCGGTGCTGCCAAGCATATCAAGTTCGCCATGGAAGTTGAGCAACTCACCACTAAAAAGAAAGGTAACTTAATCCTTAATGTTGATGGTGCTATCGGAACTTCTTTTATCGACATGCTTGTTGCTACTGGCTGTTTTGATGACAAAGAAATTCAAAGGTTTGTCGACCTTGGATTTTTAAATGGACTATTCCTTGTCGGACGATGCATGGGAATGGTTGGTCACTTTATGGACCAAGGGAATTTGGAGCAGGCGTTGTATCGACATCCATGGGACGACATCACCTACATGTAGTTTTGAGGTGTGAGCTTTCCGTTTCTCTTCGTTGGGCGGAAAGCTCTCATCGGTGCGGCGTGCATTAGCACGCTTGCCTCTTCGACTTTCGCCCGCCTCGACAAACGAAAACCTCACACCTCAAAATAGATCTATCCTTTTCGTCAGATTGGATAGCTTCCTCGTTTCGACGTGTGGGCACACGACTCACTCGTCGCTATCCATCTTCCTCGACAATTAAAAATCTCAACCCTCAGATGGGTTGCGGTTGGTGCGGCGTGCATTAGCACGCCTCCCTCTTCGACTTTCGCCCGCCTCGATAAACGAAAACCTCAGACCTCAAAACAGATCTATTTTCTTCGTCAGATGGGATAGTCTACTCGACAATTAAAAATCTTAACCCACAGGTGGGTTGGTGCTAAGTGCCGTGTACTGGAAAGCTGGATAAAATTTAAGCAAAAAAAGGCTTTCAACATATATAACGAGCTGAAAACCTCAAGGGTATCACAAGACTTTATAGTTCATAAAAGTTCACTATTCTGATTATTATTACCACTAGTACTACAATCAGAAATAGGTGATTCAGCAGGAAAATCCGAGCTGGAAAAATAGCCTTGATTTTCTTGGGCACAAACGAAGCCAATATTCCGCCTCCGTCAGAACCACAAACTGGGACTAGATTCCCCAGGAAAATCAGAATTGAGAAATATAACAGGCCTGCAATCATTACAACGACTGGCTGATCTATCAAAATTATCTCATTGGCTATCATGCTAGCCTTATAATTGTATGGGAACGGTGCTTCTAAGGGATAAAATTGCTCTGTCGAACCCGTAGCTACAAAGTTAATCGCAGCCATAAAAGGATCGACAAACGTATCTAACCCAAACTCAAGCAGGGAAACAAACATACCGAATCCTGCCTGAATTATCCCTTCCGAGGGACCGTAAACAGCGGCCAATGCTAACACTCCAGCAAAGCCGAAGACCAGGTTCGCGAAGGGGCCTGCAAAGTAAGTAAATGCTCTCGAAACTCCAGAGAGTTCTAGCAAATAATTCTTACCTCGCACCTTATCAGCATCTTCTTGTGTTCTTTTGGTGAAGAACACCGCTCCTGATAATGGCACAGCTCTAATCACCCATCGGTACTTTCCGTTGAACTCAAAAAGCACGGGCCCACTTCCGCCAATTTGGATGCCGGTAATTTTACATCCCAACAAACGACCGGCCCAAAAGTGCCCTAATTCATGGACAATTGTTAACCAAGTGCCCATGAAGACTACTACTACCCAAAAAATCGTTTTGTCCATTTTCAGGACCTCTCTATGTTGAAAGCTTGATATTGTTATGCTCTCTCCGTAGGAAAGGTATTAAATTATAGGCAAGTTATTTCGGATAGTTATCCAGGAGTTTTTGGCTTTTCTATTAAAAAACATAAAGATTCAGCCTAGTTTCTTAACTATTCTCAGCTCTGTAGAATTAGAGAGCAATAGGGGTAGTTTGATTTTAATACTCGCTTTGAGAAGTCATCTCACAGCGAGTAGATACTCTTAGGTTTTCAATACTTTTTACCCTCACCTCAACTCCTTCAAAAACAAATTACATAAAGCTGCATTTTTGCCTGGAGCCTAAATTATTTGGCTGTCCTTTGTTCGCCCTTTGGCTGCAAGCAGAAATGCATTTTTCAAAACAGAAGGAGACTGACAGATGCTTATACTGTCCAGAAAACCAGGCGAATCGCTTATGATAGGTGATGAGGTTACGGTCACGGTACTTGGGGTTAAGGGAAATCAAGTTCGAATTGGTATTAGTGCACCCCCAGAAGTCGCCGTTCACAGAGAGGAAATTTACTTTCGTATTAAACGAGAGGGAGAAGAGCCTGATGAGGATGCTGAAGCCACATCGTAATGTAGAGCTTCTTAAAGTCTGAAAGGATGACGTTGGTCATCCTTTTGGCTTTTACAATTAGGTCTTTTCAAGGAATTTTTAGTATCTACCGCTCTTTTATATTTATGATAGATTCGACCGATCTAACCTCTATGAATGTAAGTTACAACTCTTCAGGGCTATTCTTAGCCGTTTGCCTATAATTTATAGACACTTACCTTTTTTAAAATGCCTATTCTTGACAAAAATACTAGACAAGGTAGGATTTGCCCCTTGGTCAGCAAAAGAGCCAAAAGGATTTAAGGAATTGGTCATTGGAGAGCTTAAAGAGCTTTGCTTTGGCCAATTTCGGAGAATAAAGATGAACTGTTCAGAGTATAAACTGAACGAGCAAGATTTTGAGTGTTTCGTTAGACGCAGCTGGCGGATCCTGTCTCTTATCGAGCCTGATGTGGATTTTGATACTAGCCGTAAAGAAGTCGAAGTCGTTCAGGATGAGGACTTGGTCTGGATTGCAACGGTTACCCCGTTTCAATCTGATGGTGTTAGAAGAGAGGATCTGAATTTTAGAATAAGATTAACATTCGACGGTTATTATCGACCTGATACTGTAGATATCCACATGGAATTGACTGATGAACTGCTGGTTACACTAGTGCAAGAGGATTCTAAGCCCCCTGTTATACACTGAAAACTAACTGCCTTTGAAGAAAATCAATCACTGAAAACAAGAGATAAACAACTACTGAAAAAATTATCACCACGTTTTAAAAAAGGAAGAGGTTTTGCCATTTGGCTTAAAGGTATTAGTGCTCTTTTGCCTGACCTCTTTCTTCTATTTCTCTAATCTTTTAATTTCTTCTATTTCTATCAGAATACGGTTGAATTGAATTTTGTAAATCATCAGCATTTGTAGCTCTGTCAGATCTTAATTGACTACCATCTTGAGAGCGAATTCCTGAATTTTCAGGCAGAAGTCCGTGGAGTTGGCTTTGATTGTAATCTGGGTTTCCTCTCATGTGGTTGAGCACTGCAGCTAAACCATCACCATCTTGTATTGGATCCAAGTTATTACTATCTGCATATCTTTTTGCAGTTTGATAAACATCATTCAGCTGGGCCTCATTCAGTCTTGCAGAAGGCTTGAATTGTTTAACACCTTCTTCCATATCAGCAGGTCCAACAACACCTACTACCATACTATCGCCAAGCTCCGCTGGATTTTGCGGCGGAGCAGGTTGCTGAGCGATTGGTTGAACAGGCTGTTGAGCTTGTGCTTGTGGTTGAACAACAGGTTGTTGAGCGGGTATTTGAGCTCTTCCCCTGTCAAGCTTAGGCAATTCTACTCCAAAGAATGCACGCTCAGGGAGAGCTGGTCTCAACACTCCGGAAAGTATATTTTCTAGTATTTGAGCTTTAGATTCACCTGTTGCATGGCTCCTTAAGTTGATCTGTCCTTTGAGAGTTTCTAACATTTCATCGGAGTCCATCTTTCCGATCAGTGAGGCAGGCATGTTTACTTTTCTTAAAAAAGCCTCTGCGCTTTGCCTGAAACTTTCTAAGCTTCTTATGTCTGCGCCGGCTATCGCTTTCTTAGCGTCTAACCCAAGACTGTTTGATAGATCTTCAGCGATACTTTTTAGTTCGCGAGGAATAAGAGAATCTTTTGTGGCATGACCAGCCATACCCTCTACAATTTCTTTTCCAGCTCCCATTGTTCAATCTCCTATCTTTAAAAAACCTTTAAAGCTTCTTGGCTACTAACTGCCAGCCTAGGTAGTTATGGTTTGAGGCAGTAAAATAGTATCATTTCGAGTATCACTTTTTCTTCGAGGGCTATAACAGTCTTAAAAGTATGTAAATTATTGATTTTTTGGTTTTTATAGATTGGAAGCAGAAATAGAGAATAATCCTCAAACGGAGGAGACCGAACAGTTATTCGGGTGGTCTCAAGATTTTAGTTTAGAGGGAATGGAGAAGGTTATTCAAGAGATTGATAACCTTAAAGAGAGAGTGCCTCTTTCTGTCGATAAAATTGCTGAGGGAGATCCACGCCTTTTATCTATTTTAGATCTGGAAGCTAACGCAGAAAATATCCAAGAAATTTTAGATGAATTGAAAAGAGACCTTAGTGATAATATCGCCTATTTCAAAGAGAACTCCTCTCAACCAGATCCTGAAGCCTTACGCGACTACTTTAAAGGTTTAGAAACTCTACTTTCGCAGACAGATATTCAAATTACGGACAATCACACGAGGCTTGAAGATAGAGTTAGGCGATCTAATTTTACAATGACCTCTTCGCCTGACCCTACGATTGGAGAAAGAATTTCTAATGGCTTAGCCTCGGCCTTAGAAAATGTTCTTGGCGGTCGTGAAAACGTTACTATTGCTAAATATGCATATGACTATAATCGTGATGTAGAGGATTATAATCAGGGAGTAAGGGAGTACAATTCCTCCATAGGAGATAAAAGTAAATATAAAGAATTGAGAAAAGAAATATCCTATCAAGAAGCTAGAGCAAGATTGTTCCCCCGAGAGAGAACAAATTTTTCAAGACGCACAGCACAATCTCTTCGAAGCGGAATATTGAATTTTACCGCAGGCGCCTCTGGTTACCTAGCTAAGAAGACAGAATCGGATGTTTTGCTCCAACTTTCAACTCGCCTGTCAGATAGTTCTGATCGAGTAATGGCGGTTGATCCATCGACTTTTCAGAATTTAGTTCGAGGGCTGGGGGAGGCAGCGCCGCTTCTGATCCCTGGTGTGGGCTTTGTAAAGATAGCACAAGGCGTATCCTTAGCGGTGAAATTAGGCACGCCAGTTGTAACTGCCTTAGGTGTTGCTGGAATTGAAGCTGGAAAAGCTTATGAGCAGGCGATGACAGACGGTTTGAGCCATCAGAATGCTATGAAGGTAGCCGATGAAGCATTTATCGAAGCTGGACTTCTTGAAGGTGCTTTTTCTATGGCTTCTTATCTGCCGATGATGAAAATACTGAAAGCTTCCAGTGTGGTTGTCGCGCCAATTCTAGCCACTCAAAGTACTGTTCAAGCTGAAGCGGAATAGATTTCCAGGAATAAAATGAGAGGCAAAGGGGAAAATAAATTTTCCCCTTGGATTAACCTTTCAAAAAAATGGCCAGCCTTACTGTATCGTCAAGTCGATCTCATACTTTGAGTAACTTGGATCCCGAGCTTGAATTCCACAGTATGTTTTAAAGTGAATTTCAGAGGAAGCTAAAAGGCAAGTGTCTGGCAGACATAGGCCCTCGACAGTAAGAAGTTTTTGATCGAAAGAGCGTTTGTTCAACTTTAATATCTCTGGGTAACAGCGATACTCAATTAGTTTGCCGTCTGCACCAAAGAGCATTGTAAAGTTCAAGTTCAAGTGCGGATGCGGTTGATCAATATTGCTAGATTTGCCGAACAGCTTTTTAACCTCTTCAATTGTTTGCGAGGTCGCATTTTTATTTGGAACAACAGCTACGCCTTTTGCCTTTAAATTGAGGTCTGCAGCCAGAGCTAGTGCTCTAGTCCATTCTTGTTTTCACTCAATGGGTAACATGTTGGCGTAGGGGATGTTGTTTTTGACGTAGTAAATAACCATTTTACGCATGGCTAGAATCTCCGGTTGGTTTTGAGTTCAACTAAACAGATTTTCTATTCACTTGAACTCACAACTCTAAAACCTTGCGTTGCCTACTCGCCTTGCAGTTTACTATTTCCCTCGAAAAAAGTCATATTTTGGAAACTCTTCCAATCGATATTAACCATGTTTTTTCTGTCATATCTGACCGGTCGGTCAATTCTGACCGCAGGTCTCTTAGCTAAGTGTCTAAGATTTTGAAGTAAAAAATTCTTAAAAAACTTGGCACGCCTTGCATTAGATAACCCCAGAACAATCAAATCTAGTCTTTTGGGGATTCAAGATGAAGCAAGAAGTCAGGAAGTTAATAGAGGATAATTTTGAGCTGGCCTTTGTCATGTCGCGGGTTATGGCTAAAAAATATCGTCTTTTCGGAGACGATAGAGAGGAGCTACTTTCAGCCGCTTATGTTGGTCTTTGTGAAGCTGCCCATCGCTACGATCCAGAAAAAGGAGCTAGTTTCAAAACCTTTGCTTCTCTTAGGATAAGGGGGGAAATGCTGGACCAAGCCCGTTTAAAACATGGTTTATCTCGTACTCTTTACAATCACCTAAATAAGGCGGAATCAGCCACACAATTTACTAGCTACGAATCTCGAAACCTAAAGGGTCTAGTATCTAGGATATGCGCGGAGGATACCTTTGGCTATGACGCCATTAGTAGTGATGGTTCATCTAATCTTGAATTAGTCTACCGGTCAGGCTTTGTGAATCCAGAAGCAGATCTCATTGAAAAAGATACATCGAAGTATATTAGAAGTTTAATTTCTCGCCTCGATGAAAAACAAAGAAAAGTTATCCAGGGCCGATATTTTGAAGAAGTAGGTATTGACGCTATGGCCAAGTCGCTAGGGGACTTGTCTAAAGCAACAGTGTCCAGAATGCATACCCGTGCTCTTGATTCCTTACGACGGTTAATAGCCGACGAATCTATTGAGTGTTCAAGAAATAGGGAGGTTTTGAGATGATCAGATTAGTTGGCCTAATCCTTCTTTTGCTAACATCGGCCTGTAACGAAACTATATTACACAAGCTCGACGAGCGGGTTGCCAATCGCGTTGTTTTAACTTTAGAGGGTTCCGGAGTTCAAGCCAAGAAAATTCCTAATGGAGATTCTTGGGCAATAGAGGTTCCCTCAAAATTGGCGGCTAAGGCACTGCGCTCTTTGAGAGATAAGAGAACGTTTTCTCAATTAGATAAAAACACCCCTAGCTTTAAATCATCTCTGGTCTCAGGACGTGAGGAGAGAAAAGCTATTCAAGATAGAATAAAGATTTACAGGTTGGAGAATTCTCTAAGGAGTTTGCCTTCGGTTTTGGAAGCGTGGGTTCATTTAAATAGAGTGGAGTCTGGTTCTAGGGTTTTTGGCGGAAATAAAAGAAAAAGTTCTGCCAGCGTCTTAATTATTTCTGAAGATCCACAAAGATTAGATGAAATACAAATTAAAAGACTGGTCTCTGGCGCAGTGGGAACTAACTTACCGGTTATCGAAGTAATCATTGAGAAGTCAGAGCCATTTTTCCGTGAAGAAGTTCCCGTAATTGAAAGGAAATCTCAAGTTCTCTTAAACTCGCCAAAATGGGACCAAAGAAAAGCCGCTATCTTTGGAAGTCTAGCTCTGGCAGTTGGAGCGATGACTATTATTTTGAAGCCGAAGAAGGGTTTAGCCGCTTCGGTCATTAATGAGAAGAAACAAGGTCTGGGATTTGGTCCAGACGATTTATTGAAAAAAGGAGAAAGAGATGACTAGTAAAATTTCCTCCCTACCCAGTGCAGCAGAATACTTTGGAGATATTGAAGAGCAGTTGGATATGGGCTTGGGTTCGGTAGAAGCGGTTCACCCACTTTTAGAGATGATCCAGATTCAACTTTCGGTAAAAGTGGCTGGAAAGACTTTAAGTGTCGCGGAACTAATGAAAATTGCACCAGGGCAAAGTTTGGTTTTGGATGCAGCAGCTGGCGCTCTTGCTAGCTTGGAACTTGATGGAGAGGTTGTCGCTACCGGCAAAATATTAAGGTGAGACTCAGCTATCGAATTTGAAATAGAAGAA
>CALIEE010000203.1 GCA_938022485.1 uncultured bacterium
TGGATGCCGATAAGGAAGGTTTTCTGCGTTCCGAAACTAGCCTAATACAAACTATTGGGCGAGCATCCAGAAATTCTGAGGGCAGAGTGATACTATATGCTGATAGAGAAACTCGTTCGATGAAAGCAGCTATTGGCGAAACCAATAGAAGACGTGAACTACAAGGGGCCTATAACCAAAAACATGGTATAACTCCGATGACTGTTACTCGGGCGCAAGATGTTGAATTTGTGCCTCGAGAGGAGTTAGCAGAAGTGCCTGAACTGTTGGGGGAACTAAGTATTGAAGTTGGGGAGCTTCCAACTGATCGCAAGTCCTGTAAAAGATTAATTACAAGACTTCGGGCTGAGATGCTTGGCTTCGCTGGAAAACACGAGTTTGAAAAGGCTGCTGTAGTGCGGGACCAAATACTAAGACTGGAAAAATACTTGCTGACCATATAAGCAAGGTGAAACGAGGCAGGCAAAATGCCAGCTATTGAACATCCTCATATCTCAGAAGAACGGCTAAAGGCTTTGCCTTCTAAGTCTGGTGTTTATTTAATGAAGGATGCTTCAGATTCGGTAATATACGTGGGTAAAGCTAAAGCTCTGCGTACCAGAATAAGGAGTTACTTCAATTTCTCTGATAATAGAGCTAGCGTTAAGTTTATTGTTAAGAAGGTTGTATCTATAGAAACGCTGATTACTGAAGACGAACGACAAGCCTTGATCCTTGAGGCTGATTTAATCAATAGATACAAACCACGCTACAATATTCAACTAAAAGATGATCGAAGCCATCTACTTGTTAGAATAGACATGGATCACCAATGGCCTCGGTTGGAACTTGTTAGGGAGCGTCGTGATGACGCGGCACGTTATATTGGCCCCTTCGCCTTTAGTCATGAAGTAAGAGGTCTGCTTGATATAATCAACAGAACTCTTCCACTGAGAACTTGCTCGGATAAAGTCATATTTAACAGAGTTCGTCCCTGTTTAGAACACCAAATTAAGCGATGTGCTGCGCCTTGTTGTCTTGATGTTAATAGGGAAGACTATTCTGAATGGCTTAAACAAGCGATTCGGATACTCGAGGGAAAGTCTTCAGAGGTTATCTCGAGCCTAGAAGAAGACATGGAATATGCTAGTGAACAGTTAAGATTTGAAGACGCTGCTCGGCTCAGAGATCGAATTGAAATATTGAAACGTTCTTGGATTGAACGCCCTTCCGCTGGTTATTCTGGTGCGGCTACAGATGCTATTGGTGTTTTTAGAGAAGAAGATAAGGCAGAGATCTCTGTGCTTAGAGTTCGTGGTGGAAAGCTCGAGGAGCCAAGATCCTTCTCTTTGGTCGATGCTGTTGTTCCTGATGATGAGTTGCTCGCTTCCTTCCTAAGCAATTATTATAATCATCCAGAGGGTATTCCAGAAGAGATACTTTTGCCCTCGATGATTGAAGATCTTGAACTCAGAGAGCAGCTTCTCTCTGAGCGTAAAGGAGAAATAGTTTCCTTTAATCTGCCTCAGAGAGGGTATAAAGCCAGGCTTATCAGGCTGGCTGAAACCAATGCTAAAGAGAGATTTAATGCCTCTGCCCTTGGTTCTCCCGAGAAGATTAGAGCTTTGGAGGAGCTTCAGGAGAAGCTTGGTTTGGACCAAGCACCAAGGACCATAGAGTGTATAGATATCTCTCATTTCCAAGGTGGTCAGACTGTAGGGTCTGTTGTTTTCTTTCGTGATGGTAAGCCAGACAAGGAAGGCTACCGGCGTTTCCATTTGTTAGAGCAAACTACACCCGATGATTTCGCTTCAATGCGTGAAGTAGTTAGAAGACATTTAAGCAGAGCAGTTGAAGAGAATACGCTTCCAGATCTAGTTGTCATTGACGGAGGTAAGGGCCAGCTTTCCTCTGCTCTAGAAGCCCGAGATGAAGTTTCTGGCTCAAGCCCAACGATGATCGGCCTAGCCAAAAAACGCAATATTGACCTGCCTTACAGATTTATTGAAGCTCCAGGTAGAAGAAAGAGGGCTGTTAAACCTGAGCGTATTTTTCGCGAAGGTGAGAAGGTTCCAGTGGTGCTAGCACCAGACTCAGAGGCTCTTCACCTCTTAGAGCGAGTTCGAGACGAGGCTCATAGGTTCGCTATTACTTTTCATAGAAAGAAAAGAGCTAAGCAGCAGTTTCGTTCGGCTTTAGATTTGGTTCAAGGAATAGGCCCCAAAAGGAGAGTCTCTCTCCTTCGGGAGTTTGGTAGCGTGGAGGCAATTAAGAACTCCTCGGTTGAAGATTTGGTACAAAAAGCCAAGCTCCCGGAGAGCTTGGCTAGAAAACTTTTGGAAACCTTAGCAGCTAAGGCTCCCAAAAATAATCCTGAAGGGGAATGAGCTTTACCCGTTGTAAGTAAGAGCAGGTTTAGAGGAAGTGGAAATGCCTTGAACAGCTCCCTTAAGAGTATCAAACGCTTCTTCAATGCTTCCTGAGCGCCTGACCAGCTCAGCCCCAGCAATGTCTAGTTTGACTCGGGCTGGATGAGCCTTGGGGCAATCTTCCTGCAGTTTTTCAAACTCGGCTTGGGCTTCTTCAATCATTTCCAGCCGAAGAAACAGGTTTACCAGTGAGATCCGGCCTCCTATTGCTTTCTCACCAGGAACGCTTTGGATTGATTTCTTCAAGACCTCAAGTGCTTTTTGAGGCTCGTCTTCAGCAACCAGAATGTCGGCCACACGGTCTAAGTGTGCTGCGTTGCAATCGTTTGTGTAGGATTTAGAGAATAGTCTTACCGCTGTCTTTTTGTCTCCATCTTCAAGAAATGCGTCTCCAAGTGCGGCCAAGGCAGGGCTATAGTTTTTATGGCGTTTAACAACCCCTTCAATAGCCTGCTTTAAGCTTGAACCTTCCCTTGCTGCGTTGGTTTTAGCTTTGGCTAATTCTAAATCAGCGAGGACTTTAAGCTGCTCAGGTCTCTCAGAGTTTTCGACTAATCTCATAAGCTTGGATTGATAATCAATAGCTTCATCAAAGCGTTTAAGAGGGGCAGACATCGAAACTAACTTTTTCAGGGCAGGAATGTTTCTAGGTTGCTTCTTAACAACAATAGCGAGGTTGTCGTATGCCGCGGTGTAGTTCTTCATGTCTTCGTTGATCTTTGCTCCAAGGAACAAAAGCTCGATATTTTCAGGCTGAGTTTGCCTAGCCTTGTCCACTACTTTCAACGCTTCTTCGTAATTTCCTTGTTTATGAAGAGTCTCAGCTAGCATCGAAGAAGCTAGTAGGTCTTCAGAATTACGGTTGAAAAGCTTTTGAAAAGTTCCTTCAGCTTGTTCGAAGTCTCCTGCTGCAAGCAGCTCCCGACCAGTAACTAGTTCTTCATGGTGATCAACTATTTTTGCGTGCTTTTTACGCTCGCCTCTAGAGCGGAAAAAGCCAGTGATTTTACCTAATAGGCCAAAGAGAAAAGTAATCGCGACTCCTAGAAAGAAGGAGGCCAATATGAACACCGAAAGCGGCTTATCTTCGACTTGATAATCTTCATAAATTTGCACAGAGGCTGGGGCGCTATTGTTCATTGAGAAATAAACTAGAGCGGCAGCAATGGCCAGGAAGAAGACCAGATGAAGAAGATTACGCATTGGATTTAGCCAAAAATGTTAAAGGGTTAAAATTCCGAACTGCAGACCATTAATCGGACAAAAGAGAAAGATTTTCAAGTCATTTTACTGCTAAATTACTATAAACCGTACTAATATACCAAAAGAGCTAGATTTTGGGCCTTATCGGGCTTAGTTCATGAAAAATCGTCATGGTTCTAAAGGAGATTACGGTTTCTTGGCCAATGAATTTGAGCTTCACTTTTTGAGATAATTTTAGTAGTTTAATCCTAGCTCGAGGGGAAAGAGAGAGAGGCAATCGCTGAACCAGTCGTTTATGATTGGCTTGGAGGAAAGTCAGGACACCATAGAGCAGACTGGCTGTGAACGCAGCTCCGGGTGACCGGGAGACAGTGCCACAGAAAATAAACCGCCTTCTCGCCGTAGGGTTGGAAGGTAAGGGTGAAACGGTGGGGTAAGAGCCCACCAGCGCTTGGGGTAACTCAAGCGGCTAGGTAAACCTCAGTCGGTGCAAGACCAAATAGGGAAATCCGGGAGCCTTGTGCTCCTAGCTGCTGCTCGTAGCGTGAATTTTCGGGTAGCGTCGCATAGATGAATGGTTGCCAGGACCTTGGTCCTTACAGAATCCTGCTTACAACTCTCTTTCACCTCAGCTACCATTGTAGGCTATATTTGAAGACAATATTTATCCTTTACCGAAGGCTTGAGTCTGCCTAGTTTGGTTTCGTGCAGAACTTTGCTTAGTAGAACTTTGAACTTGTAGAACACAGATTCAAGCCTAAATCGATCATACCTTATGTATAGTCTATTCATTCCAGTGTTTAACGAAGAGGAGATACTGGAGGAGAATGTCCTGCGAGTTCATGACTATGCTTCAAAGCTTAAGCTGGAGCACGAAGTTATCATAGTCAGTAACGGCTCAGACGATGGAACAGTCGCCATCGGCGAGGCTCTGGCAAAAAAATTAAAATGGTTGAAGTTTTTTAGTTTAGAAGAAAAAGGGCCGGGCTTGGCTTTTGTTAAAGGAGTAAGAGAGGCAAGTGGTCAGTGGAGTATTACGCTTGATGCTGATCTTTCTAGTGAACTTACCTTTTTGGAATTCGCTAGGGATCTACTTCCCCATGCAGATATGGTGGTTGGCTCGAAAACCATGGGCAGCCAAAGGCGAGGGCTCGTTAGGGTAATTGGAAGTCAAACTTATATTCTTTTTACCCAAATACTATTTAACCTTACAATTTCTGATTACTCCTTAGGTGCTAAGGCCTACAGAAGAGATGTCGTGCTGCCCCTACTTAACAATATCGACCGTTGGACAGGCTATGTTTTCGAAATCTGTGCCCATATTCAGGGTCAGGGCGGAAAAATTATTCAGGTCGGAATCGAGTGTGATGACACAAGAGTCAGCCGTTTTAATCTTTTTCATGAAGGATTTTACCGATACAAACATCTGTTTAACACCTTTAAGAAAATTAGAAATTCTCCGAGTTGGCTGGTTGAATGATTTCCTTTCTAAAAAAACGCCGACTACTTAAATTTTTACAATGGTCAGAGCCCGCAGTGGATCTACTTTTCTTGGTTGGGATCTCAGCTTTTTTTATTAGTTTATTGCCAGCTGAGGCTTTTGGAGTGCTCCCTGCAACAGGAGGGGATACAGGCTCACATTTTTGGCCCCTGTATGTGCTAGTTAATAACGGAATTCCCGAGGGGTTAATAAAAAACTGGAACCCAGGTAATTTGGCAGGTGAGCCTCATTTCGTTCACTACTTTCCTCTTCCATTCATGTTGATGGCCGCCTTTAGCGCTTTTCTACCTTTGGGGCAGGCCTTTAACATCGGTACTTTTTTACCTCTTTTGCTACTTCCACTCTCTATCTATGCCTCTTGTAGATTGATGGGCCTGAGATTTCCTGCACCATTATTTGCGGCAGCCTCGAGCTTGCCGTTCATGTATAACGAGTCATTTTCGATGTGGGGAGGGAATACTCTTTCCACCTTGGCGGGACAGTTTGCTCATGTCTACGCTCTTTGTTTTATTGTCTTGGGATTGGGATTCCTTTTTAAGGAGAACAGGGGAAAGAGTTTTCCTCTAGTGTCTGGATTATTTTTTGCAGGGGTCGCACTGTCTCATGCCTATGTTTTGCTTGGTGTGCCGTTTGCGGTTTTAGGTTTTGTCTTGTTCGGGAGAGATAGTTCCGCAACAGGAAGGCTCTTTATTTCGCTGAAGTCTGCATTTGTAGCACTATCATTTTCTCTGTGGTTTTTGCTTCCGATGCTGGACAATGCGAAATGGAACACTTCTTTTTTCTTTGTGTGGCACTCAAATAATATTTGGGCAGAAGTTGCACCTGCCTCTTTTTATCCAGCAATTGGCGGCTTGATATTGGCTCATATCGTTCACATTGTTTTTATCGTAATTGGAAAACAGGGATATAGGGCATCCTGGCTGCTGTTATTTTGGTTAGTGCCTCTTTCAGCATATGTAGGAATGTACTGGGTGTTCCCAAAAGTGGGCTTAGTGGATGTAAGAGTGGTGCCTCAAATTCAACTCTACGCTTCAATATTGGTGGGTTGTTTACTGGGTCTTCAGCTCAGAAGCTCTGGACGATTTTTATCTTGGCTATTGGCTGTTCCTATTGCCCTAGGGTTTTTTGTCTGGGGCGCAGAGGGAATTAAAAATTTTACGCCTTGGGCAGAATGGAACTACAGCAGTTGGGAGGTAAAGCCTGCCTATCCTCATTTGAGCAAGTTATATAAAGATATTGAAGGAGATTTTTCGGATCCTAGAATAATTTTTGAGCATAGTGATTTAAATAATCAAGCAGGTACTACAAGGGTTTTTGAAATGCTACCTTATTTCGCAGGTAGAGCAACTTTGGAGTCAGTTTATCTTCAAGCTTCTATTATGTCTGCCGCAGCGTTTCACATGCAAGCCTTAGTTTCCAAAACTCCAAGCTGCCCTTTTTCCCAGTACAAGTGTCCAAAACAGATCTCCACTCCTGAAAGTGTTGAGGTGCTTTCTGAAAAAATGCATATGGCTGGGGTGGAAGGGGTAATTTTAATCACGAAAGAGGTTAGAAAAGCATTGAGTGAAAGTGGATTATTTGGTGCCGAGAAAAGATATGGAAGTTGGTATTATCAGAAACTCGATCAACCAGTCAGTCTTGTAGAGACTTTTAAAAAAATGCCTGCAGTCTACAGAGGGGAGGATTGGAAACAGGAGTTTTATAGCTGGTTTGAAGACTATCGTGTGGGTGATAGACATTTATTGTCTGCAGAGCAAATGTCAGAAGAAAGCGAGAGGCAAATATTAGATTCAATTGACCCTTGGTCAGGAAGTGAAGGTTGCGAACCGAAACTTAGGGTGGATTTTAACGAACTTGAATTAGTCACTAACTGCCCTCAAAAAGCTCATTTGCTTAAATTTGCCTACCACTCCTCTTGGAAAGCTGAGACGGGTGTGGATATTTATAACGCCAGTCCGGGTTACATGGCCTTAATACCTGGACAAGATAGGCTTATTCTTCGCTTTGGACAAAGTCTTTTGTGGCGATTCTCAACTTATTTTTCTTGGTTAGGAATATTTATTTCAAGCCTTTGGTTTCTAAGAGAGAGACCGGGAAATAGGTGTGAGTAGGAGGCTGTATTGAGACAGATTTTTCTAAAATTTGGGGTATTGTTTCTAACAATTTGTCCGAGTCTGGCTGAGGCAGAAACTATTTCGATTACTACTGTTTCAAAGTTAACTATTGAGACTGTAAAATCAGAGACTGGAAATTCTTATAGGATGAGTGGAACCTTAACCTTGACTAATTCAGGCGATGAAACAGCGTCGAATGTTGCTCCATCAATGATATTTGAAGACTGGCACTGGGAGGGAAGAGCTCGAAATATAAAACCTGGTCAGTCGGATGTTTGGCAAGTAAATTCCATTCTTTTATATGAAGATTTAATCTGTAAGAAAGAGTGCTCAAACCTTTCGTTGCCGGCTAGAGGTGTTCTTCCGGTTAGATTGAAAATAGCGTATCGAGATTTGGCAGGCTATTCTTTTAGCACTCTCAGTGTGACAAGGTTGCCATTTGACCTCCAGAGTGGAATGAATTCGAGCCTTGCTAGCAGTTCGAACTTGAATTTCGAGATAGAAATTGATGGCAACGGACAGGATTTTGATGTTCAGGTAGTTGGTATTACGAACAACGTTGAAGAGCTTGCTCTTAGTGCTTTCGCATCTGAAGAGTTTGAAATCTCACCGTCCTGGCAATTGGTTAAGTCTGCTAAGGGAGAGTTTCAAGCCAACACTAAAATTTCTAATTTGAAGGCTTTGCTTGGTAGTAGGTACCCGGTGAGTGTGGTGGCTCAATGGCGGGAAGGCGACTTTCAGACAACTAGGGTAGTTACTGGAGTCGTTGAAATTGAACAATTGTCGAGACTTAGAGCGTATTTGCTGGGTGCAGGAGCCTTTGTTATTTTTGGTGGCTTTCTAGGCTGGTTTGTATTTTTTAGAGAGGGGATTTCCTCTTAGAGCAGCTTAGAAATTTCTAAGTTTATTTTCCAAAGGATAGGGTGTTAAAGCAGCATTGGAGATTGGTATCTTTTATCGCACGGATTACAGATAATCTGATAATCCTTTGCGGCTTTTTCTTAGCCTACGCTCTTCGAGATAATTTCGTCTTCTTTGTTAATAATCTTGCCGAACTTGCTCCGGCTCTTTTTCAGGACGTGGTTGCGAGATCTGGGGTTGTGCAAGGTGAGCTTGGTCAAAGTCTTGGTCCAATTAGTGACTACTTTATAGTCTTTGTTATTTGTTTTCCTTTATTTAATTTCTTTTTAACCACTCTTGGTGGGTATCATAGCATGCGCTTTCGATCTCCACTGAGCTTTCTCAGGTTATCAGCTGGGGTAAGTGGAGCTGCGTTTCTTTGCGCCAGTGCTCTTTTATTCGTACTTAATCTGGATCTTAGTAGAAGTTTTCTCGCTACATTTTGCCTTATTGTTTTTGTGACATTGTTCCTAGAAAGAACGGTGGTGCTGGGTTTACTTAGGGCTTTTAGGGTTCGAGGTAAAAATTTCAGAAATCTTTTGATTGTTGGCACAGGAGAACAAGCGCAGAAAATATATAATGAAATTCTTGAAAGCCCTGAATTAGGAATAAAAGTAAGTGGCTTTGTCGAAACTTCCGCTAGGCATTACCGGAGTCTTCCAAAGAAAAGAGTTAACGAAGCTGTGAGTCCGGATGCTGGAGTTGTTATTGAGAATTTTCTTTCCGAGGAGATCTCCTCACGGGTGATTGCTGATCGAGACAGTTATGAGGAAACCTTAAAGAAGCATGCGATTGATGAGGTTCTGTTTACCGACACTGAAAGGTATTACCGAGTAGTCCAGAACATGGCTAGTATCGCAGTCGATGAAGGTATTACTGTTAGTTTTTCGGCTGTTATTTTTGGTTTTGATATAACCCGCTCTGGAATTAGTTATTTTGGCAAGACACCTTTAGTTCATCTTGAGTCTACACCAACCTCTATGATGCCCCTAGGGATTAAGAGAGCAATTGATTTACTTGTCTCTTCTTTGGGAATTGTGATGCTGGGACCAGTATTCTTGCTATTAGGACTAATTTTGAAGCTAGATTCTAAGGGCCCTATCTTTTTTAAGCAAAAACGAGTGGGTCTAAATGGTAGACTTTTTACGTTATATAAATTTCGCTCAATGTTTACAGATGCTGAGTCTAGGTTGGCAGACTTAAAAGACAGC
>CALIEE010000204.1 GCA_938022485.1 uncultured bacterium
CAGCCATAATCTAGCAATGACCTATCCAACCAAGATAGCTCAGCAAAAAATTGCTTACTTAGTTCCAAAATGGACATTTTTCGGCTCTATACTTCTAGATAGTTAGAGTGAAAACAGATGTTTATGACTCAGGCATAGAAATTGCCCCTGGTTTATTAGGTTAAAGAATTTCAGGTTAGTTTTTGTATAGGGTAGTACATGAAAAACGTTTTGCTAGTTCAAGAAAACGGAGATCGAACTAAAATTAAATCCGGGTACCAGCACTCCGATATTGGCAATGCCGTAAAGAAAATATTAGACGCTAAGGGTCGAGATTACTCTACCACCTCATCCATCGATAAAGCTTTAGAGCAGATAAAAAACAAGAACTGCGAGGTTTTAATTAGCAACCTAAGCCTCGAGTTTGACGAGTGGAAGCAGTTAATTTGTGAAACCAGAAAAATAAGACCAGACCTACCAATCCTAGTCTTGGCCAGCGATGGGGCTATGGAGCAAGCAGCACAGGCTATGGAGCTTGGTGCATCCAAGCTTTTTTCCAGCCAAAGCTCTGCTCCAAAAGAAATTGCGAGCAAGGTCGATGATGCGATTCGAGAATTTGAAGCCGAAAAATCAACTCCAAATTGTTTAGAAAGAAGCTCCAATCGCTTCATGGTTAGCGATTCAGACTCCATGAAAGAACTCTTTCGCGAAGCCGAGCTCGTTGCCCAAGCTAACTGCCCAGTACTTATTTGCGGTGAAAGCGGCACAGGAAAAGAGTTATTGGCTAGAAGAATTCACCAGCAAAGTCAGCGTTCTAATGAAGCATTTTTCAGTATCAATTGCGCTTCCATTCCCGAAAACCTGTTAGAATCGGAGTTCTTTGGCCACATAGCTGGCTCCTTCACGGGCGCATCGAAGGATAGAGAAGGTCATTTTCAAGCTGCAAACAAAGGGTCTATCTTTCTAGATGAAATTGGAGATATGCCCGCTGGACTTCAATGCAAATTGCTTCGCTCACTTCAGGAGTCGGTAGTTCGAAGAATTGGTACAAATACTACTGAGGCAATAGATGTTAGGGTAATTTCTGCGACAAATGCGGATCTGAAGCAGCGAAAAAAAGACAGCCTCTTCCGAGTAGACCTTTACTACCGACTTGCTGTTGTGGTGCTAAACATACCACCGTTAAGATCTCGACCAGAAGATATCGAGACTCTCGCAGAGCATTTTATCCGCATAAAATCAGCCTCTGGTGAGCCAAACCTATCAATTTCAGAGCAAGCTATCTCAGCTCTAAAAAACTACAGTTGGCCAGGGAACGTCAGGCAACTGGAAAACGTATTGGAAAGAGCTTCGTTATTTTCAAACGGCGAAATAAAAGTTTCAGATCTATCTCTAGAGGAAGACCTTAACCCAGATGGTAGTTCAGCTCCCCTATCTTGGTCACTACAGCAGGCAGCCAGTGCAGCTAGCAAAAAGGCTGAAATTAAAATTATCAAAAAGGCTTTGCTAGAGACTGAGGGCAATAAAACTGAGGCAGCAAAGATGCTTGGGGTGAGTTATAAAACTCTGCTTAACAAGATAAAAAACTACCAACTAGTTTAAGGGAGGGCCTAAGTATCTGTAATTACTAACCATCTTCGACTGGAATTAAAGAGAAGAGGGCTTCCAATAAAGGCTTTATCGGCATGGAAGTTGATAGCTCTTCTATTTCAGATTTCAAAGCGTTTAGTCTAAGACGCGCCTCGTCTCTACCAAGTAGATTCACCAAATTGACCATTTCCTCCCCTTCCTGATCCGCCCCTTCTTGGTAATCATCGAGATCATCTGCTAGCTGAAAAAACAATCCAAAACTTTCACCACAACGAGCAAGCTTCTCCCTTTGCTCCGGACCAGCGTCAGCTATCAAACCACCCCCCACAAAGGCTGCTTTAAACAACGCTGCCGTTTTCTCCTGGTGAAGGCGAATCAAAGTTTCACTGTCACTTTGCCTAGCTTCCTTCATCAACTCCACGTCTCGCACCTGACCGCGGCAGACTTCGTAAGTGGAATCAGAGATAAGCCGAAGTAGGTCTAACTTCGAAGAAGGACTAATGTCCTGAGAATATTGAAGAATCAAGATATTAGCCAATGGTAAAATAGCATCCCCTGCTAAAAGTGCTACAGCTTCACCAAACTTAATATGGCAAGAGGGTCGACCTCTCCTAGTGTCATCATTATCAAGCATCGGAAGGTCATCGTGAATCAATGAACCACAATGAATAGCTTCCAAGGCCGCCGCAAAGCCAGTCCATTGCGATTGATCCGCGCCAAACGCTTCGGCGGTTCCAGCAACTATGACAGGCCTTATTCTTTTGCCACCGGCTGCTAAGCTATACTGAAGAGCTCTTTCGAGATTAGACTCCTCAAACTTTCCCGTAAAATCCAGAAAAGCTAAGCTAATTCCTTGCTCTACTCTATCTCTAAGCTCTTTAAGGTATTCATTGAGATGCGGCATAACGGTTGTCCCACCGTGGGACAGTTCAAAATCTACAGTTTAGGAGGTCAGGCGCTCGTAGAGCTCTTTTAAGTCGGCTTTAGAGTAAAAATCCAGAACTACC
>CALIEE010000205.1 GCA_938022485.1 uncultured bacterium
TGACCGGAGAGGGAATTATTGAAGCTATGGACATGGCCGGAGCTCTGCTAATTCCAGCATATTTCTCCAGCTTGGTAACTAAAGCTTTTGAAAAAGACGGTTTAGGCTACACTATTCTTTTCAATCTTAGTGGGGCATTACTTGGAATCGCAGCTTGGCATTATGGCTTATACCATATTGTGGCTATTGAAATTTTTGCCAGCTTAATCCAACTCGGTTCTCTGGCAACGGCTTCAAGTATAAGGAATGCTGCCAGAAATAACCCCGAAGCTTTCCGACGCTTTGTTGCTCTTCTTGCAGTTAGTAAAACTGTTGAGAATTTGAATAAAGCTGGAGACCCAGAGGAGGAAAAGTAAAATCCCGAGGACGAGGTTGATTTTGAGGTTTATATAAAAATCGCTCGTCCCCGGCTTTTTTGCCACACCTGAAACTCCCTTTAATATCACCTAATTAGTCAAAAACCCCATAATGTAGTGTGGAGAGTATTATTGCGGCCCTAAAAGGGTAAATCTTTAAGATTCTTAGGTTTTTGCAAGGTGTTCAATAACAACGGGTTTATAAGCATTATGGTTTTATGTACGTCCATCAGCGGGTCTCCCCGTTTTCTTCTATTTTCAATACTGACAATTTTCTTTGTTCCAACAACTGCCCTAGCTGCACCAACTTGTCAGCATAGCTGGAGTGACTCTGATGGAGATGGTTGGGGTTGGGAGAACAATGCAAGTTGCATCATGCCAGCTTCAACAAGCTCAGGTTCAAATTCAGGTTCCAGTTCAAGGCATCCATCCTGCTCCAACTCTTCCTTTGACCCCGACGGAGATGGTTACGGTTGGGAAAATAATCAAACCTGTATGGTTAATACAACCAACTCTAGTGGAAACAACTCAACAAGAAACACAAGCAACCAGTCAACAACTCAACAGACTAGTTCTTCAAGCGCACCGACTTGCAGCAGTGTAAATTCTGACCATGACGGAGACGGTTGGGGATATGAAAATAATCGAAGCTGCAAGGTTGATCAATCGCAGCAAATCGTTTCGACTACTTCAACTACAGAGAATCAAACTAACTCATCTTCTGAGCAAACTTCAAATTCGCCAATATGTGCTTATGCCAGCTCCGACGCTGATGGCGACGGTTGGGGACACGAAAATAATCGAAGCTGTAGAGTAACTAACCAAAGCTCCGGTGGAGCCGAGTTCTTTGAAACAAACTACGGAACCAGCTACTCATCCTCTGGACCTGCTTCAGGCTACCCCCCTTGCCCAGCGGTATTTCATCGCTACACTGGTCAACATGAAGGTTGGGGATATGATTGGGGCACAGAAGACTACTGCGATCCTCTTGCTCAGGCGAGTCAATCTGAAACTCCTCCAGTTGCAGCAGCTCTAGACGGCACTAACAACTCAACGTCCAACTTCCTAGCAACGGCTCGAACCAATACTAGTAGCTCAAATGGTCTGCACGTTTGCGGCACCAAGCTATGCGACGGACCGAATAACCCTATCCAACTAACAGGAATGAGCTCTCATGGAATCCATTGGCATGGCTGGGATGTTTGTCTAAACGACAACGCCATGGACATGATGGCTTACGATTGGGGAGCAAATTTGTTCAGAATTGCCATGTATATCACCGAATCAAAACCTTGGTTGAATCAACTAGCCTTTGATAGGGATGAACAAGGAAACATCTCACACGTAAATCTCTTGGTTCAAGAAGCTAATCGACGTGGAATGTATGCATTAATCGACTATCATGTTCTAAATCCTGGAGGGAATCCTCTTGCTCAAGTTGATCGAGCCAAAAGGTTCTTTAGCTCAATTTCATGGACTCAACGCAACAATGACAAGGTAATTTACGAAATCTATAATGAACCTCATGGAAATGGGGCCTCATGGGAAAATATCAAAAGATACGCTGAGGAAATTATTCCTGTTATTAGAGCCAATGACCCGGATTCTGTAATTGTAGTAGGGACTGAAGGTTGGTCGAGCTTTGGTGCTGCAAATGGAGCAGGTGATACAGGTTATCAAACTGTTTCCAGGAACCCTCTAAACTTTGATAACATTATGTATGCTTTCCATTTCTACGCCGCATCTCATGGGGATAGATACATTAGAATACTGGATCAGGCTTCAAACGAGATTCCGGTATTCGTAAGCGAATGGGGATCTTCTTCAGCGGATGGCCAACGAGGACATGACGAAAACACCTCTCAACGTTTCATCGATCTAATGAGAAGGAAGCAAATTAGCTGGGCTGCTTGGAACTATTCTGGAGATTCAGGATCCAGTTCTATTTGGCAAAACAGCTGCACAGATACTTCCTATAACAACCTAAAACCTTGGGGCAGGTTTATCAGCTCGCGGTTCTAGAACAATTGAAGCAGGCACGCCGACTGGCCCCATGAGGCCAGACGGCATTGCTCAGCAAGGTGGTCTAATGTGCGTGACCGCAGGAACTTTTTCCTACCTTGTCCTCATACTTCTTGGCGCCACAAGAACCAGATTTGCTTCCACAAGAGCCAGATTTGCCATGTTTATGACCACCACCGCAGCAGCTCTCTTTCTTGCCGCCACAACAAGATCCTTTTTTACCACAAGAGGACTTCTTCTCTCCTCCACAACTTGCCTTACATCCACCAGAACTACACTGGCTTTTGTCGTAACCATGTCCGTCATGGCTTTTACTTCCATGACTCGAGCAACCGGCCACAAATAATGTCAGGGCTAAAGCTAAAACTAAAAATATATTTCTACGCATTGAAAATAGTCCTCCAAGGGAAGTTTAGTATTGTAGAGAGATTACAGAGTCCCTTCAGCCCAAGCAAATAGAAAACTATGTCTTTCTAGCGGCATGCTGCCAGTCACTTTTTTAGCTGGGCTAAAAATCATTGTTGATAGATACTTAGCAAATGAAAATTCTTATTCCAATTTGCGCAGTCTTAGCTCTTGTATTCTTTTTTTTCTTTTCCCAAGATAGAGAAATGGGAACCGTAATTCCGAGCTCTGAGGTCAGCAAAACTCCGCAATTTAGCCTTCCTAAAGAATCCAAGGAAAAGCAACAAAGAGATCTAGCAATTGAACAGGCTGTCCAAGAAATAGAAAAAGATTCCAAGGGCCCTGTAGTGACCCCTGAAGCAGCTAAGCTTTACGAGCAAGCCCGAGCGACAGCTCGAAATGGAAACTTCTCGGACACCACCGAAGCTCTACACAATGCCTACGCAAAGTCTCCGGACTTGATAGACCAGACACTTAAGGACCAAGCCTTTAGGAAATATAGGTCTGAGGATGACTTCAGAAAACTACTAAATATTCACGGAAGAGATACTTTTAAAGATCTAGGACTGGGACCGATAATTCTCCCAAAGTAGTTCTTTGAATATAAACTTAGGTAAACAGACCTAGGTTATCTCTTGTATAGCTCTCTGGAAAAACAGGGTTCGGGTCGAACCCGAGCCAAGTTATCATTTCACTAAAAGGATTTCTGAAATCAATTTGCTGTGGAAGCCATTCTTCTTGAAAGTGTGCAGCGGTGGTCGCCGGACCTCGAAGTCCTCCGTTTACAGCACCTCCTAAGACTATCATTGCAGAACCCCAACCATGGTCAGTTCCTGCTGAGCCATTCTCAAAAGTTTTTCGACCGAACTCAGTAAAGATACAAATTGCGACTCTATTCCACCAACCAAGAAGCTTGGCATCTACCTCAAAAGCTCCAATCGCTCCATCAAGGGCTGCCAAAAGTCCGGCTTGAGTTCCCTCGACACCACCTTGATCAGCATGGTTATCCCAACCTCCGAGCCCTCCATAATAAACCTTGGTTTGAAAGCCATGATTAAGAGTTGTAGCTACTTCTTTAAAAAACCTTGCAGCATTGTCATCTCCGTACACTCCGCTGGGCGTAAACTCCTCAAAAGCACTTTGAATAATTCCTACGGCATCTTGAGTCACCAGCTGAGCACTATCAACTTTACCCTTCATATCCGTAGCACTAGAACCAGGAGTCTCTGTAAATCTGTTTAGCATTTCTCGTCGAAGTTCATTCTCACCGTTCCAGCTAAGACCTCTCACGTAGGAGTTGTCATAACGGAAGTTTTCTAAACTATGCAGCACCAAAGGCACATTGTTTTCACGTCTATGAGCAAAATCCAGTTGGCCACCAACGCCAATACCTAGAGTGTTAAATCTTTGCTCAGAAAAATATAGGTCACCCAATCTTCCTAACCAACCCCTACCATCATTATTTCTATCCTCGGTCATACCTCGGCTAAAAATATCCTGGCTGGTGAAGTGAGAGCGAGTACCTTTAGGGTCCCCAATACCCCTAATTACAGAAACATCACCTTGGTCAAAAATTCGCTTTAGGTTAGGTAAGGCTGGATGAAAGCCAATGGAACCATCAGCGACTGGTAGCAATACATTTTGAGGAATAGCAATACTAGGGCGCCTTTGATAGTAATCGCCAACAGTATAGGGAATTGCAAAACTATTGAGAGGGTCACATCCACCAAATTGGTTGAACATTATTAAACTGTTCCCCGCTCCAGCAGATGATTGAGCCATGGCATACCTTGAACCGAGAGGTCCAAAGGCAGCGTTACAACAAGCTCCAGCACCAGCAGCTAGTAAGCCTTTCAGAAAATTTCTTCTAGTTAGCATAGTATCCTCCTAAAACGTTAAGTAGTTTCGGTGCTGAGATAGGAGCCAAACTACTCCTGTCACTTTAGTTCTTAGCCCCTCTGGGTTACCTGCCAAGTCCATCTCTTGGTCCTCACCATTGTATTTTCTATCAGTAGCGACATACTGCACTAGTTGGGCTCTCTCTTCAGCAGTAAGTTCCACTGACATCAAATTAACAAGCTCATCAACCACCGCATCCGCCGTAGGGTTCAATCTTGAGGATGGGATCAAATTAAGCAAGTCAAATTCGGTGTCCTCTCCTGTAAGGTCATTCAAGTGGGTGTTAATAATGTTTGCATAACCTGTAAGCCAACTTAAGAAGTAGGACGACTTAGACGCACCTTGATACTTGTTAATCGGCCAGCCATTTACACTTTGAGGCCGTGTCGGTTCAAAACCCATATACTGATGGGTAAAACGCCAAGAGTAGCGTTCATGTTGATACGGTATGCCAGTTGTCCTAATAAAGCCTACCAAGTAAGTAATTCCATCTTTCACTCTAGCCCCTCGAGCATCTTCAGAGAAGAAGGCCTGAGACTGAAGAATTGTTCTTAATGCTGGCTTAATATCCCAATTATTATCTCGAATTTCTCTTGCAAGCTGTGTCACCACTGTTGAGTCCGGATGATCGTGAACTAAAGCTGAAAACATTCTTTTGGCAATCCACTCAGAAGCTTCAGGTCTAATATCAAGCGTCAAGTTAACCATATCTTCTTGGTTAAAAACTCCTCTAGCCTCGTAGGGAGTACCCTCCCAAATTACCTTTTCACCAAAGTCGTAAAATCGATCATTAAAAACTACAGGTAAACCATCTGGCGACCAGGTTCGCCATCCAGTAAAAGCGCGAGATGATTCGGTGATGTCTTGGTTGTTATAGAGTCGAATAGGGCCTTCATGAAGACTTGCCTCACCAAGAGTAAATAGTTCCCAGAACTCTCTCGAATAGTTTTCATCAGGAGCCTCTGCTGTATTTCTATCCCCATTTAACCAGCGAAGCATTGTATGATCGATCGTGATTTCTTGAGCTAGATTTCTAAAATTCCCAAGAGCATTTCTTCTCAAAACCTCAATATGGTTACGACAATTTTCGTTACCGTTTGAAGCCCTGCAAGAAGTTGCAAACAAATCATGCCATATTAGGGCCATCTTTTCTTGAAGTGGGTTGTTGGATTCAATCATCATTCTCATCCAAGCCACTTTTGTCTCATTCCACTGCACATCCTCCGGATCTGCAATAAAGGCATTGAGAGAAGGGTTTAATGGGGCATCCAGGAAAGCTGAAATCTGAGCAACCAGGCCAAGATTTCTCGTAGTCTGGCGTTCACTCAACGGTGAACCAAAAGATACCCTAGTCAGTAAATGACTAATTTCTCCTTCAAAAAGAAAGTCTCGGTACGGAGCTAAAGACTGGGGATGTCCTGCAAACTGAACTGGCGAGGAGAGATCATCATTAAAAGGCTGAATACTGGCTGGAATGTAAACAATAGATCCAATACTACCATCATAAGCAGGAAGAGTTCTCAGCACATGGCCTGACACAAGAGCCTCTTCTCCAGGCTGCACGACTGCGCTTCCAACAATATTAGGAGCAACCTTAGAATGAACATCAAAGTCCAAGCTTCCTGTTGCTGGCAGAAACTCTGAGTTTGAAGAGCGCATAATTCCCTGTGAATCAAAAAGCATGAAACGCAGAGTTGCATCCTGGCCATATTCATCAGCTACTTTGATCCAGTTGCTCATGCCAAGAAAAGTATTCATCGGCAAAGATAGTTGGCTTCCCTCACCTGCAGCTTGCCCCGGCTCACCCTGAACGGCATAGGCCCAGGAATTCCCCACAGCATCATTAGATCCGTAGTAAGTGGTTTGAGCCAAAAGTTGAAAATCAGGATCGGAACATTCAATTTCAATTGTTCCAACGTTTCCGATCCCATCAGGATCAATTATCGCATTTAGGTAAATATGATGCTGCCGCATCGAATTAATAGTAACAGTTTCAGAACTCAATACTCCTCCAAACCTGTCCTTGACTGTTACTCCAACAGAAGCGGAACTGGAGGTCGGATTTGCAAGCTCAAGCCAGTTTTGGGTAAAATTACTTGCCATAGTAGAGGCAAAGAGCTTACCAATTGAACAACTACCTGAAGCCGCATTTAGTGGAAAAGCGAAGCTAAAGCGACCTTGGCTGGGGTGAGGACCGTAGCGAACCAATAAAGCCTTGTAGTCCTGATCATTATCGAGAGGGGTGATTTGATAAAGTCCAGATGTCTCGCCTGAAGGATGTCCTAGTGGAATATCAATTCTACCTCTTGGAGCTAGCCCAGCAATTTCTCTCTCTTCAACAACTTGGCCGTTACCATCAAAAATACTAACCATCGCGCTGAAGGAAGAATTGGAACTATTCACTACACTCAGCCAGTTATGAACAGGGCTTCTATTCGCGCCAGGATTTATAGAGTTGAAAATTCCACTCGTTGCTCCTTGAATAGAATTATTAACTGGAATTACGTAGGCGAAATCATACTGCTTCTCGCTACCCTCAGGGGCAGGACGATAAAAAACAGTGCGACAGCTGACCCTTAAGCCTAACTCTGGATCTCCATCTAGACTTATTGAATAAGTTCCATAGCGGTCAGTAATCTGCGCCAAGTCGTTAAGGATAATATGGACGCTTCCGGCAGGTTCGAGCAAAAATCCGGTCTCAGCCACGCTCACACCACTCCCATCGAAAAGACTAAGCGTCCCTCTTACCGGTGCTGGATTGTTATTATCACATTCCAGAATATTCGTTTGATTGAGGAAACCGTTATATATGCCATCCGCCGGGTAAGAGATTGACTGAGCAGCAGAACTAGCTGAAGTTAGAAAGCACAGCAATATAGTTAAACGTAGCCATTTTAGACACTTAGCTACCGAAAATTCTTCAACTCTCATATTTCTTGCCCAATAAGTAGTCATCACTTAGGGCATGACATTCCCTAATAATAGATATCGACAGATAAGACGATTACTTAAATGAAAATGGTAGATTCTCTTAGGGGAATTAAAGAGTTCCCTAGATTTAAATTAAAACTGGGCTTCTCTCATTTCTCAGACAAAAAAGCCCCTCCCTGTAGGATAAAATCTTAGCTCTAGAACCCGGCCTCTTTCATCCATTTCTTTATCGCTGACATCAGCTGTCCTCGATCATTGTCGGCAGCTTCATTGAGAGTTCTCACAGCATCCCTTCTCCCAACTTCACCAAGGTTTGGGAGGTCGTAAACCGCTAAGAACTTTTCTAGTGTCTCAAAGTTTCTCTCCTTCTTAATCACTCGCTCCAGTTTTTCCTGCGCTTTTGGGCCCAGCTCTGGCTTAAGGTTCTCTGACATTTTGCTTAGCAGGCTGATGCAGCTGCTTTCAAAGGCCAAGCAACTATGAAGTTCGGGGGAGATCTAATGGCTATCCCCTTACGTTCTCTTCTCTACCCGGCAAAAGAGGCTGTAACATTTTATCTTTTCTTTCAGCTGATGGAAATCTTCCTAATTTCAAAAAGCTACAAGAATATTAATTGGAAATCTATTAAAAGACTTGCTCCTGCCACTCTTATCTTCTCCTTGTTGGGCTCTTTCTCACTCAACCAATATAGTGAGGCTACTCTTCGCTTGACGCTGAGCGCTGTTATTTTAACCTACTTGTTAAAAGAATTATTCTGGAAAGATCTTAGGCTTGCCAAAGACGACTCCGCTCTATTTGGAGTTCTATCAGGGAGCCTGGGTGGGTGGTTACAGGGCTTATTGGGCACTGGGGGACCTGCATTCCTAATATACTTTAACGAACTGGGACTCAATAAATCCGAATTTAGGGCTTCAATTCTGC
>CALIEE010000206.1 GCA_938022485.1 uncultured bacterium
CAGCCAGCTTCATTGTTTGGTTTTGACTGTCGATACCCAGATTAACAATATAGATCATATGGACTTTGGATGAATGAAACATCAACTTTCAAAGTATTATAGACGGGGGCCAGCTTAAAAAAAATTTAGACGGCTAGGAGACAACTTTCGAAGTCACCCTACCGTCTACAATAACCTCTGAAATTGCTGTCTTATCCAACCAAATTTCGATAGATCAATCTGGCCATGTAATATCTAAGAGTTCTTACACTATGGCCGAGTTCGCTTAACAAATTCAAACGAGCTTGGTTTATTTGGCGATTGTTGAAGCCTGGTTGCCACTGTGATATGCGGTCGACCAAGACAACTATCTCATCATCAGACAGATTTTTACTAGCGTCTCGAATGGCTCTTGCGAAGGCACCTGTAAATCCAGCATCTCTGGCAGCAAGGTTGGAACAACGAACAGCTTTGCGCATGTTAAGGCAAGCGAGTATAGATAAAGTTACAGCTTCGAACATGCCTGCGCCACCACTGTCATTTGGGCTGCCTTCAAGCGTTCTATGAACTATGGCACTTCCCGAATCCAAATAGGATACAAAATTTCCTACTTGAGTAGCGCCAACACAGTTTGTCCCTAGGCTATTGCTGGTTATAATTCCACCATTGCCGTCAGGAGATACAATAGCACATCCCCCATCTCCAGTACGAATAGCTACTCCTGAGCTGCCGATACCATGAAATTCAACGGCTTCTTGAACTAAGAATTGGGACTGAACTGAACCATTTGAGATGGATGCAATTCCTAGATTTCCATTGTCTTGGAACAGTACTGTATGCTGTCCAAAAGGTGAAGAACCTACTGCAGTAGCCAGTCCACTTCCACCAAACCCTAGAAATCCATTGCTACCACTACTTCGATCAAGGAAGAAGGGACGAGATTCTCCAGTGTCAAAATCGAGAAATTCACCAGCTAGCACAGTGCCATCTTCTGATATTCCGAGAACCGCCCATGTACTTGGGACTTGACCGGCTAAAAACGCAGTATTGCAATCATCTACGCTTCCGCTTTGCAGATCTAAACACACCGTGCCACCAATCCCGACAATTTGTCCACTTATTGGATCAAAATTGCTAGCTAAGCCAACAACTAGTCCACTAGAGGATATGGCAGTAGGGCTGAAGGACAATAAATCAAAAATGTCAGCCAAATTGACCAAACCTGTTCCTACTTCATACATTTGGCAATTGATTACAAATACCGGATCTGCGCAAAACAGAGAATAAGAACTTCGAGAGTCCAGATAGTTCGGAAGGGTTGGCCCAACCGGTAAGTCCTCGTAAGTCCCATCAACTTGTCGATGGTGAGCAGTCACGGTATTGCCACTACGAGTTAACACCAACTCTTGATTATCAAGGGTGGTGATATCAATTGCTTCACCGTTCTCAGAAGCCGTTTCGGTGACGTCAATGAATCGCTCTCCTTGAGCAACTGTGGGTGAAATTGGCAAAATCGCCATAGCCAAAATTAAAAAACCTCTTTTGATGTACATTAGTACACTCCCGTATTGAAATGAAATGTATACGGTTAAGAACCGAAATAAGCTGGTCCTGCCGTACTGAAGTAAATCAATACGACAAGGCCATTTTTCAATACCAAAAAGAGGTTATTTAAAAGAGCGAGCAGCGCCGTCAAACCGCGCTGAGAGTTAAAACTTAGTAAAACTGAATATAGTTTTCTTCTTAGCCTTTAGACCTTTCTTTTTCCAAACTTCAGCAACGTAGCAGTCGCGATAGTTAAAAGGGCTAATGTCGACGGTTCTGGAACCTCTGAGCTACCTTCGTCGGTTACAGGAGACAACAGGCTTCTTCGGATAATGCTGCTACCTTCTTCTAGAACTAGGAGTTCATTTCCTTCCACTAGAGCGTCAACGCAGTTTGAGCCAACCTCTTCAGTAAGTGACCCTGTATCGTCTCCTATAAAACAATCACCGGAGCTTATATTCTGAACCAAAAAACCAAGGCTGAGCGTGTCTAAAATATTAAAGTCAGGGCCAAATGAACCAATTTGTCCAGAACCAAGGAAAAAGAAAGAATTAACCCCATTCTCGTCTTCAAATAATATCGTGTTACTGTCAAAGGATGTGCTTCCGATATGATACGCGAAACCTGGATTGTCAGTAATAGCGAATTCGACTCCGTTAGAAAGATAGCCGGGACTTATAAAGTCTCCTTCCGCATTAAAAGCTCCACCAGTCAAAATAGATGCATCGGCATTCAAGTCGGAAGGAAGGAAGGCCAAGGGAGTTCCTGTCTGGAGGAATTGGGAGGTTCCAGTAAAAATGGGAGCAGCGTTCTCTGTCGTGCCAGTTGCGGGGTCAAAAATTGCAGCAGATTGAAATCTATTAATAATTCCAGCCACGATTCCAGCTGAGTTAACTGCCGTGGGAATAAATAAAAGTTCACTTTCACTAAAATCTTCTAGAAGGTTCGGTAGGCTAGGTAGTGAAGTTAAACCTGAAAGGCTAATAGCCTGGTTAGGATTATCAAGGCTATGAAGGTCAATCGATCGACCGTCGAATGAGATAACAAATCTTCCAGAAGCTTCTACACTACCTTGCTCAAATAACGATTCTCCTCGAAGAACCTCTATAGGATCAGTTGCCCCCCCCCAATAAGCCTGCACAACAGACCTGTCTGCATCCGGAATAGTGTAAGTAACTAGTTGACCATCAACAGTTTCAAGAGCAATCGGTGAGCACTCTTCACAAATCACTTGAGATTCAATCAGCTCAACACTAAAGGGCATAGCTTCAGCATGCTTACTAAAGTAGGACGCACAAAGCACTCCTATGCCTAAAGCTACTAACTTAGATTTAGACCAGTAGTAACTACCTCTAGTAACTTGTGAAAAATTTGACATCTCTTCACTCCAACAAATAAACGACATTTACCAAACTCCCAATACTTACTACCTTATGCCCAATTTCTCCACATAGTAGCCAAACTCTTCAGGGCATGTCCCAACTTTATGGGCTCTCTGATAAATTTTCAGGCATATACTCTTAAGTTATTAATAAGATTGAATATTAAAGCGCCATTTCCCCTTAACAAAAGAGCCTAAAACTCAGTGATCGGCCCTAGGATAGGCTTAAAATGCGACTGATAATGACGGGGGCAGTTTCAGTGAGATCTGAGCATATAAGCCAAAAAGTCTTGATTGGAGTAAAACTGCTCTCCATGGACCTATATCACTCTTAAGACTGAAATGCGGCAAAAGGGGCCAAGAACAGAGATATCTTCAAGCAAAAGTTAATAGATGTCGCTAGAATTCCGTGATAGTTGATCAGGGCAAGGTGTTTTGCCAATCAAGGTCTTAACCAAACAGTGAACCAAACAGTGAAATTGTTATGAAGCTTTTTTCCTTTCTAGGCTCAATAATAGGGCTAATCTTCTCGTTGGGGCTATTTGGGGCGTCCTATCATCTGGACAATCAGATCGCTAATTCAGCTCCGTCAGACTACACTATCGATTTGCCACTCAATAAAGGTGACTGGCAAGGAGAGGATCTAGAAGGGCTTGGTCTAAGAGAGCAAAATATTCTTAGATTGGATCAGCATATCAGAAGGAATTACCGGCGCTCTGATGGGGCTGAGGTATTCATCTATATTGGCTATTGGGAGAATCAAAGTGGAGATCATCAAGCCGCAAAGCATTCTCCCAAAACCTGCCTACCTTCCAACGGTTGGGTAATTCAAAACACTGGCTCAAGAGTAATTGACCCTGCAAATGATCATCGCGTATCGACAATCACTGCCAAGTTTAAAACCAAACAGACTCACTATAATTACTGGTTTTTCAGTGGAACCGAAGAATTCCACCAAGAGGCTTACGCCTTGGATAAAATCATCAAAAACAGAATGCTGGAAGGTCGTTCAGATGGTGGGATTGTTGAAATCGCCACCAGCGCAGAGTCTTTCGAGTCAAAGGATATAGAAAAGGCGGATGAAATTCTTGCGGATTTCTACAACAACTTTAAAGAATATATTAGACCGGCCGGGACAGTTGCCGGCAAACCTGCTGATACTGCCTAGTTGCTTTAGCACTCCGCGTCGAACTTAGTGCAACTTGAATGAAGTCGCGTTTTGTTTTTATTCTCTTGATTTAGAAGTTTCTTTCCTCAGCGATTATCCAGACTTTAACAATTATAGCTTTCGCGGTAATATAAAGGCCTATCTTTAATGGAGTGTATGAGATGAGTTTTAAAGAGATTATTAGCCTTAAAAAGTTTTTTCAATTTTTTGTTGGATTTCAAATCCTGACAGTTGTTTCGGCCTCCCCGGCAGCAGCCGTTAGTTACTACTATGAGTTCGATCTGTCCGAAGCAACAATCGAGCACTCCGTGGGCGCCTTTTCATCCTACCTGGGAGCTTTCTTCACTGTTTTTACTGAGAACAGAACATTTGGAGAAGATGATAGAGTTCTTCTCGAGTATGATAGCTCAAAGGGTCAAATTCTTTTGCACGGCGAGATAGCAGCCAATGCGTCTCCAAGCCAAATAACAGATTGTATATTTTTAATCGGACCAGGCGCTGATTGTTCCTCCTCAAAGGGAGTTAGCGATGCCATTGAAAGCATTGCAGGTAACTCTATTCAATTCTCACTATCTGCATTTGATTACGATGACTTCTATAGGGACCGTAATGGGGCTCGAGTGCCGATCCCAGAAAATGCTAACAGTGTAGAAGATTTTGAAGGAAATCTTTCACCTGAAGTTGGTTTTGATTTCGCCAGTTTAAACGAAAACCCCGGAGCTTTTTTTAACCCTGAGCTTTTCACTCCAGGCTCTGCTAATCAGCA
>CALIEE010000207.1 GCA_938022485.1 uncultured bacterium
ATGGCCAAAATCATATCGAACCAAGGTTCAGGCGATAATGCTGTCAATTCAGGGGACTCAATAACAACTCTGTCCAGAGATATTTCCAGCAAACGGCCGGTCCCTTTCAATCCGTTCTCCTCCCCAACCTTAATACTGTCACCAAGAGAAAGCTTGAGAATTTTCGCAATGTGAATAGCACGCCTACCTTCGACGACAATTTTCCCATCAGGAGTTAAGTCTTCTTTCGAATATAGCAATAGATTCATCTCAACTCGGCAACAAAGGGGCGGTAGCTCATGGTCAGGCTCAAAGCTTGCGCATTACCAGCTTAGTTAGTAGATGACAACTTTCAGTCCCTGAATACTTTCAGGGACATATTATGAGTTTGCACCGGAGTTTGTATCATGTCCCCTGCGGCCACAACCGAGTCCTTAGACACCATCGTTTCCCTTGCCCGTAGACGCGGCTTTATTTTCCCATCGAGTGAAATTTACGGGGGGCTTGGCTCCTGCTACGACTATGGCCCTCTTGGGGTGGAGCTAAAACGAAATGTTAAGGACGCCTGGTGGCGTTCAATGGTTCAACTCCGAGACGACATAGTTGGAATTGATGCCTCTATTATAATGCACCCAAAGGTATGGGAGGCTTCTGGTCACGTTAATTGTTTCCATGACGAACTTATTGAGTGCTCAAACTGTCAGGTAAGAACTAGAACTGACCAAATTGACCAAATCGAGCCCAAGTGCAAAGCCAACAAAGGAAGTGAGCACGCTTGGGGTGAGCCTAGACAATTTAATCTAATGTTCAAAACCCACCTAGGCCCGGTGGCTGACTCCGGAAACGAAGTTTACCTAAGGCCCGAAACCGCCCAGGGTATTTTTGTGAATTTTAAAAATATAATGGACTCTACGAGGGTCAAAGTTCCTTTTGGAATTGCCCAGCAAGGAAAAAGTTTTCGTAATGAAATCACTACCCGGCGCTTTACCTTTCGAATGGCTGAATTTGAACAGATGGAAATGGAATTTTTTGTTAAACCTGGCGAAGACGAAGAGTGGTTTACGTTCTGGAGAAACGAAAGGCTTAACTGGTTTGCTAATCTAGGCGTTAATCGAGATCGGCTTCGCCATCGAGACCACGAAAAGGATGAACTTGCTCACTATTCTAAGGCCTGCACAGACGTGGAATACTATTTTCCTTTTGGTTGGTCCGAAATCGAAGGTATTGCGTCTAGAACAGACTTCGACTTAAAACAACACAGCGAACATAGCAAAAAGGACTTACTCTATAGAGACCAGGTAACAAACGAGACTTTCGTTCCTTATGTCATTGAACCAGCACTTGGCTGTGACAGGGCTATCCTCACTTTTCTAGCAGATGCTTATAAAGAGGAAGATATTGATGGCAACAAAAGAACAGTTCTAAGCCTTCACCCACGACTTGCTCCAACAAAGGTCGCCGTTTTTCCTCTCTTAAGGAAAGATGGCCATCCAGAGAAAGCTAAAGAGGTTTACAAGGTTCTCCGAGAGAATTACCAATGTTTTTATGATGAAGCTGGAAATATTGGTAAGAGATATAGAAGACAAGATGAAGCGGGCACCCCAATCTGTGTCACCGTTGACCATCAAACACTCGAGGATCAGACGGCTACTGTCAGAGACAGAGATAGCTTAGAGCAGTCTCGAGTAAAAATTGAGGCTCTAAAAAGTTTTATCTTTGAGAAATTTGGTTTCTAGTCTCAATTTCCAGCTAAACTCGGCTAAAAATTGATCAATATACTTAACTACTTACTGGCCTAAGCTCAAATCATTCTCTTAGGCCAGATTTAGGTAAAGTTTTCCTTCTCGCTTCCCGATCAATGAATCGGTGCCGTTATTTGTCACCATTGGTCGGTTTTAATTTAGAACCGACAATTTTCTGCAGGTATTATTTATCCGTATTGGCGGATGGGAATCGAAGGTTTTAAATGTCATCACGTGTCGGACAACTTCTAATAGAGAATGGCCTAATTAATGCCGAACAACTCCAAAAAGCAATGGAGATGGTCGAGCAGAATAACTCCATTGTTAATACAGAGTTGGTTAAGCTTGGAGCCATCGAAGAAGAAGCAATAGTAGGAGCTCTTGGAGAAGAGTTTGGTCTCCCGATCGTAAACCTAGAATCTGAAGACGTAGATCCAGAAACAGTTGGCTTGGTTCCTCACTCTTTAGCTCTTAAGCATCATCTTTTAGCCCTTTACGGTAACGGCAATACCCTTACCGTGGCCATGGCTGACCCTTCAAATATTCTAGCCTTAAACGATGTTAAGTTCATAACTGGAAAAGACATTCAAGTTGTCCTGGCCCCTGCTTCAGAATTAAAAGCCCAGATTGAGAAACAATACGAAGAAAATGTTTCTTATGATGGAATTCTCGAAGACATGGATGACTCCGGCGTTGAGGTTGTCAACTATGGTGACAATGTCGATGTTGATGAGCTTGAAAAATCAACGGAAGACGCACCCGTTGTTAAGCTAGTAAACGCTATTTTAATGGATGCCATTAAAAAAGGTGCATCAGATATCCATATTGAGCCTTATGAAAAGACTTTCCGGGTGAGGTTTAGAATTGATGGTGTTCTTTACGAAATCATGAAGCCTCCTCCGAAACTTAAGAACGCGATGACTTCTCGTCTTAAGATTATGGCTGACTTAGATATTTCCGAGAGAAGACTTCCGCAGGATGGTCGTATCAAACTTAAACTAGGAAATCGTCGCGAGATGGATTTCCGAGTTAGTGTTCTACCGGGACTATTCGGGGAAAAAGTAGTTCTTCGTCTTCTTGATAAATCTAATCTACAAACTGACATGACCAAGCTTGGTTTTGACGAGAAGCAGATGGACGCTTTCACTGAATGCATTAACCGTCCATTTGGTCTCGTCTTAGTCACTGGACCAACCGGGTCAGGAAAAACAACAACATTATACTCAGCCCTATCTGAACTAAATAAAGCTACGGTAAACATCTCTACCGCTGAAGACCCTGTGGAGTTTAACCTTTCAGGGATCAACCAAACTCAAACCAATGATGATATTGGCCTTAACTTCGCGGCCGCCCTACGATCTTTTCTAAGGCAAGACCCTGATATCGTAATGGTAGGTGAGATTCGTGACTACGAAACTGCGGAAATTGCTATTAAAGCCTCGCTCACTGGTCACCTTGTTCTATCCACTCTACATACAAACGATGCTCCATCTACCGTAAACAGGCTGTTAAACATGGGGGTTGAGCCATTTCTAGTCGCTTCTTCAATAAATATTATTGTCGCACAGAGACTGGCGCGAAGAATTTGCGACAACTGTAAAGAGCCCGTGAAACTAAGCCCAGAGGTTCTTCTCAGAGTTGGTCTATCAGAAGCAGAGGCTAAGCACACAGAAGTTTACTATGGAAAGGGTTGCAGCAAGTGTAGCGGCACAGGCTACAAGGGGCGAGTTGCTCTGTACGAGTGCATGATGATGACAGAAGATTTGAAGGAATTCGTTCTAAACGGTGCCTCAGCTGCTGAGATCAAAAGAGAAGCTGTCAGGGGGGGAATGGAAACCTTAAGAGCCTCTGGACTGAGATTCCTAAAAGACGGTGTGACGACAGTAGAGGAAGTCCTAAGAACAACTGTCAGCGACGACTAGTAAATTTAAATTAACGAGGGAGGAGCAAGAAAATGCCGGTATTTGTTTGGGAAGGAAAAGCCAACAACGGAAAAGTAGTAAAAGGTGAAATGGAAGCTGTTAACCAGCAAGCCGTTTTCAATGCCCTACGCTCTCAAAAGATAGTTCCTAACACAAAGAAGATTAAGCAAAAAGGAACTGGCCTTGACATGGAAATCAAAATTCCAGGCATGGGAGCCAAAGTTAAGCCTAAAGATGTGGTAATTTTTACCCGGCAATTCGCCACAATGATTGATGCCGGTCTTCCGCTTGTTCAGGGCTTAGACGTCTTGGGTAAGGGACATAATAACCCTCAAATGAAAAAGACGTTGCTAGACATAAAAGAGACCGTTCAAAACGGAAAGACGCTAGCAGAAGCTATGGCTAAGCACCCCAAAGTGTTTGACTATCTTTTCGTAAATATGGTCGCTGCCGGTGAAGCCGGTGGTATTTTGGACATTATCTTAGAGAGACTGGCTCAGTATCTCGAGAAAATGAACAGCTTAAAAAGACAGATCAAAACTGCCATGATTTACCCTGGGGTGGTGGTTTCTGCCGCCGGTCTTGTAACCACTATTCTTCTAATTTTTGTTATTCCAACATTTGCCGATCTATTTAATGGATTTGGAGCTGCTCTTCCAACACCTACGCGCTGGGTAATAGCGCTTTCTGACTTTATGCTAGCTTGGTGGTACGTGATCTTTGGGGCAATTTTCCTCGGCATTCATGTTTTCAAAAAAATGATGAAGAACCCTCGTGGTCAGGAGATTCTTCATCCAATCTTTCTAAAACTTCCAGTGTTTGGAGAAATAATTAGAAAAGTTTCTGTAGCAAGGTTTACAAGAACTCTCTCGACAATGCTTAGCTCAGGTGTTCCAATTCTTGACGCTCTTCAAATTTGTGCCAGAACTTCTGGCAACAAAGTTGTTGAAAAAGAAATCATGGGTGTCAGAGGAAGCATTAGTGAAGGTAAAAACCTAGCAGACCCACTAAGAGATTCAGCTGTATTTCCTCCAATGGTAGTGCAAATGATTGACGTTGGTGAATCTACTGGTGCCCTTGACGCTATGCTTGGAAAAATTGCTGACTTTTACGATGATGAAGTAGAAAATGCCGTCAACGGCATGAAACAACTAATCGAGCCACTGATGATTTTAGTTCTGGGTGGACTAGTCGGTGGTCTAGTAATCGCAATGTATCTGCCGATCTTTAAGCTTGGCTCGGTAGTATAGTCTCCGAAAAGATAGGCTACCGCTCAGGCGATTTATTAAAACTGGGTGTAATTAAACAAAATGAATGCTGCTAAATCTCGCACATCCTTTTTCAGAACTTTATCTGAGCTAAAAAACGAGCTTTTAAGCTCGGAGAATTACTCGCGCCCAGAAAGTCTAAAGGAAACTCTAGTTCTCCTACTAGCAGCAAGAACTGTTGTGCTCTCACTACTTTTAGGTTTCGCGGCCTGGGAACTTAGCATCCGTAGCTCCTACGGAATGGAATGGTTCTTTGGAGTAATTTCTTTTACCTACCTCATCTCGGCAGTTAACTTACTACTTCTCAAAAAAGCAAAAAACCCTCAAAAACTAGTTTGGTTTCAGCTCGCTACGGACCTCGCTCTGGCAAGTCTGTCTATCTATCTGCTTGGATACTCGGGAAGTGTAGTGCTCTACCTCCTAGTGATAATTGAGGCTGCAGTTCTTCTAGGCAGCCAAGGAGCGGTTATAACAGCATCAGCCTCTGCTTTTTTCTACTCAATAATTAACTCCGGAATTATTCCTCCGGCTCACGGTAGTTTTAGCCAACTAAGTCCAACCGAGATTTTGATGGTCTATATTTCTTTGGTCACTGTTGCCCTAACAGCCTCGGCGGTTGCCAGACAACTTGGCCAAGTGAGACGCTCTGCATCGAGTAGCGCCAACGAACTATCGGAGATGGAGCTTAGACAACAACAGCTATTCGATGATCTTCAAGAAGGAATTATCACTGTAGACTTGGATCAAGCTATTACCAGTATTAATCAAGCAGCTAGTTCAATTATTGGACTAAGCCGAGTGGATGCTAATGACCTAATTGGAAAATCTTTACCAGGCATTCTCGAGAACTTAGGGGCAGGGCAAATTGATGACTTACTTGGCAATCAACAATCCGATACTCCTAGAGAAATTAGTTTCAGCAAGGAATCAGCTGGGAATAGCCGCTTTCTCTCTTACAATGTAAAAGAGATCAAAGACTCCACTGGTAACATCTCAGGTAAACGCTTCATCTTCAATGACGTAAGCAAGGTGAAGGAAATGGAAGAAAAGCTTAGTCTTAAAGACAAGCTTTCTGCCATTCAGCTCGATTCTCTAGACACCTCTTCAGGAAAAGAACTCTCTGACAAGCTTCAAATAATAGGTGAAAGCCCAGTAATGACCAACATATTTAATTTGGTCGACAGGGTAGCGAGAAGCGAGGCTTCCGTTTTGATTAACGGACAAAGCGGTACGGGTAAAGAGTTAATAGCTAAAGCAATACACTTTGGCAGCCAAAGAAGTGAAAAACCCTTTGTTACTCTCAACTGTGGAGCAATACCGGAGAGTTTAATTGAAAGTGAGCTGTTTGGTCACGTTAAAGGAGCTTTTACAGGAGCGATCAAGGATAGTCTGGGTCTATTTCGTCAGGCAGAAGGGGGAACTATTTTCCTTGATGAAATTGGAGAACTTCCACTTCATTTACAGTCTAAGCTTCTCAGAGCATTACAGGAAAGAACTGTTAGACCAGTAGGTGGGGCACAGTCCATTGATATTGATGTCAGAGTACTCGCCGCTACCAATAAAAACCTCAGATCCGAAATAAATGGTGGAGAGTTCAGAGAAGACCTTTTCTACAGACTAAATGTTGTAAACATTACCCTTCCTCCTCTCAAAGAGAGAAAGGAAGATATTCCTCATTTGATTAACTATTT
>CALIEE010000208.1 GCA_938022485.1 uncultured bacterium
AGATCCAGCAGATTTGTCAATTTCCTCAGCCTTGGCAAAGAAGCAGAATAGCCCCCTACCCAGGGCAATGAATTCTTCTTCTGATAATAAGAAAGACAAGAAAGTTGAAAAGTTGGTTGAACAGGTTTTTCATCCTGAAAAGGAAAGTTTTCAAGACAAATTAAAGTCAAAACTTAGCTCTACAGTTGAGTCAACCAAAAATGTAGACTTGAGTTCATTTCAAAACCTTGCTGAAGGAAAGAACACTATTAAGTATTTGGGAGGCACTTTGCTTTTCCTGCTTTTTGCTTCGCTAGGAGTGCTGTATGCAAAGAAAGACAAAATCGCTAGTTCCTCGGGTAGTGCTGTGGCTGTAGCCAGTGAATCCTCAGAAGGAATAGTCGAAGAGAATGTCCCAACGGGTTGGTACATTGAATATGTTAGATCCTCAGATATAAATAGAGCTGCCTCTATTGCACAAACTCTATCCAAAGAAGGCTTCCCGCTTCAGGTTAAAGCTGAGCCTGAGGTTACTCCTGAAAATCAGCAAATGATATTTTTTAAGGTTTTAATAGGCCCTTATGATAAGAATAGTGGGGCTTCCGAGATACTAGAAGAGCTGGATGATGAAGGTCTTTATCGGGACGGTCTTGCTATTACGTACATCGCGGATGAAATTTAAACCCCATCTTTAGGACAAGGTAGGTAACATGAAAACCATCTCAGAACTGGTTGAGGAAATAATTGCTGACGGTGTAATCGACAAGGAGGAGTACGCTCAACTAATGTCTGCATTCCATGATGATGGCAAGATAGATGCCGAGGAAAAAGAGCTAATCAATAAAGTTTACAATTTGATTAAGGAAGGCAAAGTTACAATTGAAGAATAATTAGCTCTTAAGCGAAAACTCTTCAAGAGTTAATTCTCGAATTGGCTGATTGGAAGCCCTAGCCACACTAGCCAAATTTTCAAGAATTGCGTTTCTTCCGTCAGAATTCCCCTCTTTATTTTTCTTGGAGAGGAAGGTTCCAATAATCTCTGAGACTAGAATTTTACGAGGAGTTCTGGTCAAAGTACGTGAATGTCTTTCTGGATCAGGAAGGGTAAGGATCTCAGCATCAGTCAAGATATCCAAACAGGTTCTAACAAGCACTGGATCTGCAGAACTCTCTACTACTAACTCCCCTTCCGTTGGCGGTTCTTCTCCTCTAATAAACCGCTGGGAAATAAGCTGTAGTATTCTAAGGCCAAGTATAGAACCGACCTCACCAAGCTGAGTGGAATACCTCTTTAAACCACCCATCAGGGAAATATTACCTGCTTGATAGGTCAGATGTGCTCCAAATACCACGATAACCCAAATTAAATACAACCATAAGAGAAACAAAGGGACAGCTGCTAGCAGGCCATAAAGCGCGCTATAAGTGCTTGAAACCCCAACGTAGTAAGCGAACCCTCGCTTAGTAAGTTCAAACAGCACAGAAGCCACTAAGGCTCCAAAAAAAGCGTCTCGATAGCGCACCGGAGCCGCCGGGACTTTGGCATATAGGACACTTAAAACGAACCAAGTCATTATCGTTGGAAACAATAGTGTAAGGTCCACGATGCTTTCTGATTGCAAAAATCCAAATTTCTCGGATAAGGCTCCGAACCTAGCAGTCCAAACGATTGTCACACCGATGAGGATTAGCCAGGCTGTAAAAATACTCCAATGGGCCATTATTCTGGAAATAATTCCAGACTCTGATTGAACCCTCCAGACTGCATCAAGAGCACTCTGAATTGTGTTGAATAAGGCGATGGAGGTTACAACAAGTGTTAGTAAAGTAAGAGTTCCTAGCCTTCCTAGGTCTTCTGTGAGGTCATTGGTAATGCCTACAACAAAACCAAGGATTTGTTCCAAGAAAGCTTTAGCCTGTTCATTCTCTCCAGGCGGCAACATCCGCTCTACAATTCCTTGAAATGCTCCAATAATTTCTTCAGATTGGAACTGAAAGTTCAACAAGGTTTGAACTGTGAAAACTGTAATTGGAACAAGGGCAAGTAGAGATGAATAAGCCAGCGCAGCAGCTCTTGAAAATCCATCATCAAGATAAAAACTCTCCCCCGCATTAAGTAAAATACGAGAGACCTTACTGGGCAGCGATAGCAGTTTATCTGAAAATGTTTTTAGAAGATCTGACATTCAATAAAAATCTAGGATTGCTTTCTGGCCTCAATTGTCCTTTTTAAGATGGGTTTCATCTCTTCAAGGGTTCCAGCCAGCGCACTATCTAGATCGGAAATAATAGCTAGATCTAGAGCCTTAGCTGCCATGTCACTAGGAATTTCACCTGTCATCTCTTTTGCTAACTTTTCGATAATCAGTGTTGCAGCCTCTGTGTTACCCGCTAAGGTCGCTAATATCTCTGCAACGTCGACATCAGATGATTCACTTCGCCAACAATCATAGTCTGTAACGGTGGCCAAGGTAGCATAAGCAATCTCAGCTTCTCTAGCCAACTTTGCTTCGGTTACGCCAGTCATTCCGATAATCGAACCCTGCCAAGAGCGATACATTCTAGACTCTGCTCGAGTAGAAAAAGCAGGACCTTCCATGCAGACATAGGTGGCTTTGTTGTGAATTCCTTTTTTCTTTTTAAAAACTTGATTGGTAGCAACGCTTGAAAGAATTTTTCTAAAAACAGGGCAAAAAGGATCGGCAAATTGAACATGTGCAACAATCCCTTTACCAAAAAATGTAGAGTCTCTTCCTTTGGTTCGGTCAATGAATTGATCTGGGATTACGATGTCCCCAGGCTTAATATTCTCTTGTAGGCTACCAACGGCTCCGACCCCAAGACACCACTTAGCCCCAAGACTCTTTAAAGCCCAAATGTTTGCTTTATAATTAACCTCAGAAGGAGTCAGCACGTGCCCCTTGCCATGGCGAGCAATGAACAGAACTTCGTTTCCAGAAATGACTCGTCTTTGAATTGAGCTGCTAGGTTTGCCATAGGGAGTGTCGATATCAACGCTCTCCTTTTCCTCTCCTGAGGAAAATTTATACAAACCACTTCCGCCAATTACGCCAATAGTCTCAGACATAAATCC
>CALIEE010000209.1 GCA_938022485.1 uncultured bacterium
TAAAAAACCATTTGAAATTGAACGAAGTCAAGAGCAAGGACTTGAACCAGGGCAAGTTTTCACTATCGAACCTGGACTTTATATAGATGGACAGGATAAGTCTGTGCCAGCTGAATTCCGAGGAATAGGAATAAGGCTTGAAAATGATATATTAATAACTCAAAATGGACATAAGAACCTTTCTGAGGCATTGCCACTAAGACGAGATGAAGTTGAAGGACTACTCCAATGACTTTAAAAAAAATTTTCCTAGCAAGCTTGGTCATTCTAATTGCTTTACCAGCAAAAGCTCAAGTAAATGGGCCTGAAACCGCTATTACTGTCACCGCTTCGGCTTCAAAATTAGTACAGCCCTCGGCTGCTCTTATAAATTTTTCAATCACTGCTGACGCCGAAACTGCAGAACAAGCAAATGCTAAGTTAGTAGGAGAACTAGACTCGGTAAAGAAAAGAGTAAATGCAGTAGCACCAGCTGCTAAGGTAGTATTTAGAGGAAGAGAGTTATCACCTAAACATCCTTCGAGCCTAAAAAAGTCTCCTAGCAATAAATCATTAAAGCTCACCGGACCAAAACAAATTACTGCTTTTTATGCGATCAGCAGCTCAGAGATTGAGAAGATAGACCAAATTGTAGATAACTGTCTCGAAGGTGGTGCCTCTAAAGTTGGCGAAGTAGAGTTACTAATTGAAGGACAAAATAAAATCTCTGAGAAGCTTGCTGAAATCGCAGCAAAATCTGCAAAAATTAAAGCCCAAAAGCTTGCTGAAAGTTTAGGGGTTGGGCTTGGAAAGTTGGTCAATATTGGAGTTTCTGACAGTAAATCTTCTGGCCTCAGCCTCATCCATAAAAAACAAGGTGTATTAAACCAGAGATTCGAGGACCAAATTTTCGAAACTTTTGTGACCTTGAGTTATGAAATAACCGGAAGTTAGGATTCTGTTATTTCCACCCGAAAAACAGGATTTGTGCGTTTAGACTGACTGTCTCTCACTAGTCCCATATACTTTGCTATCGCAGCCATATCTAGGTTAGAAAAAGTCAAACAACCGGCTGAGTTATTTTTACCTTCCCAGATTCGCTTCTCTTCAAAAGGAGTACCATGAATCGCAACGGCTCTAGATGCCGTATTCCTGTTGTTCTTATCACCACCCGAAAAAGTTCCCCGAGCAGTACTCATTGACGTAGGTGTATTTGGGTCAAATGACTCTTCAGGACCTAGTCTCGGAATATCATTACCCAGTCCATTGTCTACAAAATGCTGATCATAACCAAACATCACCCCAAAGCTTCCCGTAGGAGTTGTTCCAGAGTCCTTTTCAAAGCCAGTCTCGACTTTACTTCCTGAAAAACTGTAAGCCTGAACAAAGTTAAACCCACTCTCAGCCCTATAATGAACCATATAGGCGACACTTCGCCCTGACGGCCTATAGTCTAGCACCATTCCAAGATCTCCATCTCTCATTGGGGGAAGATCGTTTTTGACCCTCAACATATTTTGAAGTTTTTCAGAAAAATGTTCGCGAAGTGGTTGCTGAATTGATTCATCCAAGGGGATTTGCGTCAGAGAACTATAATGATGTTCTAGCTCTAAGACTTTTTCATTATTAGAACCAGGTGGTGGTCCAACAAACTTTTTGATCTCTAGATCTATCTCAATACCAGCTACCCTAATCGGCACTTTCTTAATCTCAATTGGGGCATTGGTCTTGAGTTCAGAAACTCTAGTTGGTGTGACTTTAGACTCTTTTTCGTAGTTACCAGCAAAAGCCCTTGCAACGTACTTAAGTAGATCAGGACTACTTAAATAATTTGGATCTTCAAATTTTGAAATTAGTGTTTGATGAACTTCATTTGAGAGACGAGTGCCGTCCAACTTAGAGTAGTCATCACCCTGACCTTCAGCTAGCGTAGTCAGAAGACGGCCCAGTGCCTCATTGGAAAAACCATGATCACTCTCTCCTCTAGAATATCGAAGAAGTGCATCGTAATCCCGATCAAAACTGACGTCCTGTTGTATTACTTGAGTCATAAAAACCTCTTTACCTGTTATGGCAGAAGCCACACCTAGTGGAGCCTCCAAGAGGGGTTATTTTACTGTGTATTTACAGGCGTTTAAGCAGGGAGCGTGCTAGTCTCTTCGCAAGTCCGAGACGAAACTACCGGGATCCAAGCCCTTAAAAGTCTCTGCTAGATTTTCTTGAACTGCCGTTATCAGTTTCTCCATACCTTCCCGGTTAATGGCAGAAATAGCCAACGAGTCAAAATGCCTCTTAAGAGACTCTCTTTCTAAACCACTTAATCTGTCCACTTTATTAAAGACTAGAATTTCAGGATGATCACCATAACCTAGACCAGCCAACGTCTCTCGCACCACGGTGATTTGTTTTTCATATTCTGGATTAGTGGAGTCAACAACATGGACCAGCAAGTCAGCCTCACCAATTTCCTCCAAAGTTGCTCTAAACGCTGAAACTAGCTCCTTTGGAAGTTCACGTATAAAGCCAACTGTATCGACGAACACGACCTCTCTCTCATCTGGAAATCTCATCCGCCGAGTAGTTGGATCCAGAGTTGCAAAAAGCTTGTCCTCAGCCACCACTTTGGAGCTAGTCAAACAGTTCAATAAGGTAGACTTTCCAGCGTTGGTATAACCAACTAGAGCGACAACTGGAACTCCCCTTTCTCTTCGTCTTTCCCGTCTAAGATCACGCTGAGCCGTTACCTTAGAAATTTTCTTTTCTAAATCTGTAATTCTTTTTCTGGCTCGCCGTCTACCGATTTCAAGCTTGGTCTCTCCTGGCCCTCTTCCCCCAATTCCTCCGGTTAACCTACTCAATCCGGTGTCCGTTTCAGTCAGCCTAGGCAGAGAATAACG
>CALIEE010000210.1 GCA_938022485.1 uncultured bacterium
GGTAGTTATGAAGACTTGCCCGCAATTTTGAGAGAGAATACAATCGATTCGGTAATTATTGCCATGCCCCTCGGTGACCATGCTCACATGGAAAAAATTATCGATGCAGTTGCTGACGAGATGGTGGATATCCGAATTGTGCCCGATGTACATCGTTTCATTAGACTTGGTTCTCAAATTGAAGATTTTGATGGACTACCCGTAGTTAGTTTAGCTGCGACGCCGATGTTCGGCGTGAACCTGATGGTAAAAAGAATGTTTGACCTTTTACTAGGTTCAATTTTTCTACTTGTGGCCTTGCCAGCAATGTTGGTCACGGCTTTCCTTGTGAAAATTACTTCAAGGGGGCCAGTTTTCTTTAAACAAGAAAGAACAGGTTTGGATGGGCAAACCTTCTCCATTCTTAAGTTTCGCACCATGCAAATCGACGCTGAGAAGGACGGGGCTAGGTTTGCTGTCAAAGGGGATACTAGAGTTACGCCAATTGGTGGTTTTTTGAGACATTATAATATAGATGAGCTTCCTCAGCTTTGGAATGTAGTTAGGGGGCAAATGTCTCTGGTGGGACCTCGTCCTGAAAGACCTGTGTTTATTGAGGAGTTTAGTAAACATATCCCCAAATATATGCTGAGACACAAAGTTCAAGCTGGTATGACTGGGTGGGCTCAGGTTAATGGATGGCGTGGAAATACTTCGATTGAGAAGCGAATCGAGCATGATTTGTTTTATATCGAGAACTGGTCAGTGCTTTTAGACCTAAAAATTATTTTGAAGACGTTTTTAGATGGGTTCCGTGATTCTAACGCCTACTAGGCGCACTAGCTCAATTAGAAACTAAGAGAGAAAGAAGTCTAATCAGGAAAAACTAATGGAAATAGCGGTCGTCGGGTCGGGTTATGTTGGTCTAGTTGCAGGAGCTTGTTTCGCAGAAAGTGGAAACAATGTCGTATGCGTGGATGTCGACGAAAGTAAGATCGAGGGATTGAAAAATGGAGTGATTCCAATTTTTGAACCTGGGCTTAGCGAGATGATCAAAAGAAATCATTCTGCTGGTCGAATAAAGTTTACAACAGATATTAAACAAGCGGTTGAAGACAGCGCTGTGATTTTTATTGCAGTTGGAACACCGCAAGACGAAGATGGATCTGCTGATTTAAAGCATGTCCTCGCAGTTGCAGCATCTGTTGGAAAATTCATGAACGGCTACAAGGTTGTGGTCGATAAGTCTACAGTCCCAGTGGGAACGGCAGATAAAGTTAGAGCTGAGATCCTAAAGCACACTAGTCAGGAGTTTGATGTTGTCTCTAACCCGGAGTTTCTCAAGGAAGGTGCTGCGATTGATGATTTTATGAAGCCTGACAGGGTTGTAATTGGCGCTGATAATGAACGTAGCGCTAAAGTTATGAAGGAACTCTATTCCCCCTTCGTTAGAACCAATAATCCTATTATCGTAATGGGCGTAAAAAGCGCCGAAATGACCAAGTATGCTGCGAATGCCATGCTCGCAACAAAGATCAGCTTCATGAACGAAGTTGCCAATCTTTGTGATGCTGTAGGTGCAGATGTCAAGGATGTCAGGGTTGGTATAGGAAGTGACTCTAGGATTGGACCTTCCTTTTTGTTTTCTGGGGTTGGCTATGGTGGTTCTTGTTTTCCTAAAGACACCAGAGCTTTAGTGACAACAGCCAGGGAGCATGAGGTTCAAATGCAAATTGTGGAAGCGGTGGATAGGGTTAACGAGGCTCAAAAGAGTGTTCTTAGTAAAAAAATCCTGAAACATTTTGGCTCACCCGAAGATTTAAAGGGTAAGAAATTTGCTCTCTGGGGCCTTTCTTTCAAACCACAAACCGATGATATGAGAGAAGCGCCCAGTCTTACCGTGATTAGAGAGCTTACTGAGATGGGGGCAGAGATTGTAGCTTTTGATCCAGAGGCTATTGAGGAAGCTCAAAAAGCTATTAATAACCCGGCAGTTAGTTTTGCTTCAGACAGTTATCAGGCTCTTTCTGGAGCAGATGCTTTGGTCATCGTAACTGAATGGAATGAATTCAGAAGGCCTTCTTTTGATAAATTGAAGGAAGAGTTGAAGGCGCCTTTGGTGTTTGATGGCCGAAACCTTTATGATCCTGAGTTAATGAAAGAAAGAGGCTTTGTCTATTTTTCAATTGGTCGGCCGGCTGTTGTTTAAGTAAACCTCCAGAGAGAGTAAGGTAGAAATGACAAGAGTGTTAGTTACTGGAGGAGCGGGCTTTATCGGGTCGCATCTTTGTAGAAGTTTGTTAGAGAATGGCAATGAAGTAATTTGTCTAGACAACTTCTTCACGGGTCGACGTCAGAATGTTAGTGATCTATTTACTAACCCGAACTTCGAACTTATTCGACATGACATCACCGAGCCAATTTTGCTTGAGGTAGATGAGATATATCATCTGGCTTGTCCAGCCTCGCCTGTGCACTACCAGTTTAACCCTGTCAAAACTATCAAGACGAGTGTGATGGGCACGATCAATATGTTGGGCTTAGCTAAAAGAGTTAAAGCTAAGGTGCTATTAGCGTCTACCTCTGAGGTTTATGGAGATCCGCTGGAGCATCCTCAAAAAGAGTCTTATTGGGGTAATGTAAACCCTATAGGTGAGAGAAGTTGTTACGATGAAGGAAAGAGAGTAGCTGAGACCTTAGTGATGGACTATCACCGGCAGCATCGGCTGGATGTGAAGATTGTCCGGATTTTTAACACCTATGGCCCAAGAATGTTGCTTGATGATGGTAGAGTGGTATCGAACTTTATTGTTCAGGCACTTCGAGGCGAACCACTTACAATATACGGCGACGGTAGTCAGACTCGCTCTTTCTGTTTTGTTGACGATTTGGTCCGTGGCTTTGAATTGATGATGAAAGGCACTGATTTTACAGGACCAGTCAATCTTGGAAACCCTGTTGAAATGACTATGCTAGAGCTGGCTGACTTAATTCGGGAGATAATAGGCTCTAAATCCACTATTGAACACAGGCCTCTGCCTTCTGATGACCCGACTCGTCGAAGGCCTGATATTAGTTTGGCAGGTGAAAGACTTGGCTGGAGCCCTGAAGTTGACATAAGAGATGGTTTGAGCAAGACAATCGAAGAATTTAAGACGAGAGTATAGCTAAAAAGCCTTGCAGTAAAAATATTGTGAGCATGGAGCAAAAATTATGAAATCAATTGTGACAGGTGGAGCTGGGTTCATAGGATCAACTATTGTTGATGCCCTACTCGAGCGTGGAGATGATGTGCTTATCGTCGACGATTTTTCAACCGGTCGTGATTCTAATCTCGACAATGCTAAGAAAGACTACGGTTCGAAGTTGACTATAGTTAAGAAAGACATCTGTGAACTAAGTCTTATGGAAGATTTTGAGGCTTTCAAGCCAGACGTGGTTTTTCATACGGCTGCTCAAATTAATGTAAGGAAGAGTGTTGCTGAACCTGGTTTTGATGCTGAGAAGAATGTTGCCGGAACAGTAAATATTTTAGAGGCTGCTCGTAGGGGTGGAGCTAAACGATTTGTGTTTTCGTCAACGGGTGGTGCCATTTATGGAGAGCAAGAAAGTTTTCCAGCAAGTGAAGAACATCCCAACAAACCAGAGAGCCAGTATGGAGTGGGCAAAAGAGCTGCCGAGCTTTACTTGGAGCTATATGCCAGAAAGTTCGATATGACGGTGGTTTCTTTGAGATACTCCAATGTTTTTGGTCCAAGACAGAATGCCAAAGGTGAGGCAGGGGTTGTGGCAATCTTCACAGATAAGTTAGTTGAAGAGCAGTCCTTGAAGGTTAATGGGGATGGAGAGCAAACTAGAGATTTTGTTTACGTGGGAGATGTTACAGCGGCTAACCTAGCGGTTAGTGAGCTAGACCGCCCTGGAGAGCTTTCTGTTTACAATGTGGGAAGAGGAGTAGAGATATCAGTGCTGGATGTGGTTAACGCCTTCAAGAAGGTTTGGCCTGAGCATTGTGGATCTAAGTGTCCTGATGTGAAGTTTGAGCACGGTCCGGCTCTTCCTGGTGAGCAAATGCGTAGCGTTATTGATTCCAGTAGACTACAAAAGGAGTTTAGTTGGTCTGCTCCAGTAGACTTGGAGCAGGGTTTGGTTCACACCATTAAGAGTGTGACTTGATCAACTAGGTAGAGATTTTTATCCAACATCACCCCCTAGTTACTTTAAAGCCAAGTAGATGGCTTAATCCGGTTTGTCTGAGAGAAGCGCTAAATTGGCCCGCAATATTCGTAACTTTTCAATTATTGCCCATATTGACCACGGGAAATCGACCCTAGCAGATCGTATTCTCGACGTTACTAACGCTGTAACAGAAAGAGAGAAGAAAGAGCAGCTCCTCGACAATATGGATGTCGAAAGGGAGCGCGGTATTACAGTCAAGTCTAGGTCGGTTAGCTTAGAATATAAGGCTAGAAACGGAGAAGTTTATAATCTCAACCTGATTGATACTCCTGGCCATGTAGATTTTCATTATGAAGTTTCAAGAAGTTTAGCTGCTTGCGAAGGGGCTTTACTCGTTGTGGATGCAGCTCAGGGAGTAGAGGCGCAAACAGTTGCTAATGTTTATGAAGCTATCAATTGCAATCTCGATGTCTTACCTGTTCTTAATAAAGTTGATCTCCCCACGGCTGACCCAGAGCAAGTAAAGCGTGAAATTGAAGAAATTATAGGGCTTTCTACTGAAAAAGCCATGTCGGTTAGTGCCAAGACGGGAGTGGGGGTCGAAGATTTAATTGAAAAGCTGATTGAGATCTTCCCTGACCCCGAGGGGGATGATGACGCTCCTTTGAGAGCTCTGCTTTTCGATTCTTGGTTTGATTCTTATCAAGGGGTGGTGGTTCAAATTCGAGTCATCGATGGAAAAATCAGAAAAGGTCAGAAGATTAAGTTCATGCAGACTGGTGCAACTTATGATGTTGTGGATCTCGGTGTTTTCACTCCCTTCCCAAAATCCGTTAAAGAGTTAGGGGTGGGCGAGGTCGGTTACTTAGCAGCTAGTGTTAAAGACATTCATGATGCGAAAATCGGAGATACCGTTACTGATGCTAAAGAGCCTTGCCTGAATGCTTTGGAAGGTTTTGAGGATGTTAAACCGATGGTCTTCAGTGGTTTGTATCCATCTGATTCTACAGACTATCCTGCTTTGCGAGAGGCTTTAGGTAAGCTGCAGCTGAACGATGCAGCCTTATATTTTGAACCCGAAACTTCCTCAGCTCTAGGTTTTGGTTTTCGTTGTGGCTATCTTGGGTTGTTGCACATGGAAATCGTTCAAGAAAGATTGGAGAGAGAGTTTGATTTATCTCTGGTAACGACAGCTCCGACTGTAGTTTATAAAGTCCATAAAAAGGATGGAGGGATTGTTGATGTCGACAACCCGGCTTTCTTTCCAGATGTTGGGGAGATTAATTATATTGAAGAGCCTGTAATTAACGGCACCATTCACTCCAGAAAGGAGTATCTGGGAGCGATTCTCAA
>CALIEE010000211.1 GCA_938022485.1 uncultured bacterium
TTTTTCCAATGGTAACCTCGCGGCCAAAGCGCAGTTGAGCAAATTTAGAAGAAAAATACTCCCGACCTGAAAACTGGGTAAAAGAATTAAAATCCTCAATTTCGTTTAACTCAGAACCGTGGGCAATTTTAAAGGCACTTACTTGAAGGCTGTCCCTGCCGGAGCTAGAAAACAATAACGAAAAAGCTAAAAAACCAAGGCTAAACAAACTAAAATTGTCTAGGTTTCTGCTGTTCAAAATTCTCATAATAACTCCTTAATGTGCATTTTACACATTCGTTATATGAGGCTTCAGCTGTTCTGTAAAGTCAGATCCAACAATTTTCAGCGAAAAGATATCAACAGGGAAAATTTTGCAGTAAGTAAAGCTGAATTAATCCTAAAGCTCCCTTAAATAGGGCTAATAGCTCGTGCCATAATATAGCAAGCGGGTAAGAGAGTTTTTTTGAAGAGTTTAAAGGCCTATCCAGACTAAGAGGGCCTTTACATCGGCATAAAAATATATCCGAGCCTAGGGAGGGTAGATACTCCGCCTTAGGAAGATTTTCTAAGGAGTTCTATATATCAGGGGTTGTTACTGCCCATTCCATCGCCACCCTGGGCACCTGTGGTATCACCAAAGCCACCATTTCCACCTTCTTCGGAACCATCGCCACCCTGGCCATCGCCATTCATTCCGTCACCGCCCATTCCATCACCTTCATGGTCACCTGTGCCTTGACCGGAATCACTACCCTGGCCATCGCCAGAACCGTCACCACCCATTCCGTCACCGCCCATTTCACCACTACCCTGGCCATCACCCGAGCCATTGCCTCCTTGATCACCGACTCCATCAGAAGAGCCTTGGTTATTAGAGTTATCGCCGCCCGAGGACCCACCACCTGAACTAGGTTGGTTGTTTTGATTAGCTGCCGCACTTGCGTCTTCCTGAGTAACTCGATCCAATTCCGCTTCAACTGCCGAGACTTCCTCCGCAGAGATAAAACGCATATCTGGGACCGTAAGTTGGCCCGTTTCGTCCTGAGCAAGAACAACATCTAAGCCCGCAGCACCCGCCTCGGCCATTCCTAGTGGGGCACTTGATATCAAGCCATTGACATCAATGGCCATGAAAAGATGCTGATCCTCTCTCACAGATGCCCTTAACAAGAACCTACCTTCTCTATCCGTAGCAGTGGTCCCGAGCACAACTCTTCCAGGAACGGAAGACTCGATTTCTGTTTGAGCCAAGGCAGTGCTCACTATAGAAAATCTGGCGGCCACGACTGGGTCAGCTTCTACTTCTAAAGAAACCAAGGCACCTTCCGTAGGTTGGCTATTTAAATCCAAAAGCCTTCCAGCTACTACTACGTCGAAACTTGCACTTGTTATTCCAGTCCCGGAACTTCCTCCACCACAACCATCCCCAAAAATAGGGATCAGCACTAACACAACGAACGTGCCAAGCAGTTCTCTTAATTTTCTAAATTGGTTTTTCTTAAGCTGAGGCTTGCGGGCTTTCATTAGCTCTCTCCGGCAAGAAAAATTTTAAGGTTGAGGGACACATTTCCCAGAACAGCCAGTGGATTTACTGGGCTAATCTTCTACATTCCTAGGCGCTGAACATTGACTAAAACTGCCCACAACGACTTTCGCACCGCCGGACTTGTTTAACTCAGGATTGATGTCATGATCAAATCCCGCCAGGTATTTTCTCACCTTTTTATGAAAGGCTGACCCTTCTTTTAACAGCCAGTCCCTAATTTCAGGCAAATTTTCATCAGAAATATTGTCATATTCAGTGCGAGCATGGAGATTAGGCACCGAAGATTTGGATGAAAGATTTTCATCAACGGCCCCCATTAAGTTCTCAACATCCTTAGCCATAATTCTATAACCCTCTAAACTTGAGGAATCAGATTGAAAGGCCGAAGCAAGAAGCTTAATCCCTCGAGCTGTTTTTTCAACGGCTCCAATTCGTTGCAGCTCTGAAAGCACAGAGCCCGGGTTTACGTCTTTACTAACGGTCTCTACGAGAACGCGATACTCATTATTATCCGACTGATTAGATAGGATTCTGGGCTTTCCAGCAGTTGTTAGGAACTTTTTATCAGCTATCCACTGACCAATGACCCTAACAGCAACCCCCTCTGGGGTTTCCCGAGCCTCGCCCTGTCCGTAAATTCTCATTACATCTCGGCGGTGTATTCCAGTGCTTATACTTATACGACTTACATTGGCCTTATCACCGCTTTCTTCGATTTCTGAAGCAGCTTGCTCTACGAAGCTGTGCTTTGCCACTTCAAGAAATTCCTGAATTCCAGTGCCATGCTTGAGACAAAAGCGCGCTATCGGCCTTAACATCAGGCGAAGGCACTGAAAGCGCAGTTGAGAAAATTGTTCTTTAGCCGTCAAAACTTCTCGGATTTAATTCCACAACAATAATTAAGTGTATATTACACATTTGATGAAGCTGTGGAAATCTGAAAGATTTTGCATGATTTAGATTAGGTTTAAGACTCAAAAATCAATTTCAGACAAGCTGAGGGCCTCAATTTCTTCTTTCATCATTGGATATCTCGGTGATATCCTGAGGTTAAGAAGGCAATTTTTCTCAATATATTCATATTCTTGGAGATAACATGTTCGAAGGGTTTATTTTCATCCTGTTGTTGTTCACTTTAATCGTCGGCTACATGGGGATAAAGGTGATTCCCCAAGGTTACGAGCATACAGTCGAGAGATTTGGTAGATTTACCAAAGTCTTAGAGCCCGGGCTTCATTTCATTACCCCAATGGTTGACCGTATCGGTCAACGGGTGAATGTAATGGAACAGGTTCTAGACATTCCCACTCAACAAGTTATTACAAAAGACAATGCTCAAGTCTCAGTAGACGGTCTAGTTTTCTTCACTATTACATCAACACCCAAAGCAGCTTATGAGGTCAATGACCTAGGCCGAGCCCTAAGAGGGCTAAGTATGACAAGCATCAGGTCTGTATTGGGAGAAATGGACCTAGACGATGCCCTTTCCAACAGAGACACAATTAACTCGAAACTTCTTAGAATTATAGATTCTGCAGCCGAGCCATGGGGCACAAGTATTCAAAGGGTCGAAATTCAAGACATCAGCCCGCCTTTAGACCTTGTCGAAGCTATGGCCAGACAGATGAAAGCAGAGAGAGATAAAAGAGCCCAAATTTTGGAAGCAGAAGGAGACCGTGAATCTTCAATTAAACGTGCAGAGGGCGAAAAAGCTTCTCAAATTCTTGAAGCGGAAGGACGCTTGGAAGCCGCTAGCCGAGACGCTGAAGCTAGAGAAAGGCTGGCCGTAGCAGAAGCAGAAGCAACAAAAGAAGTTTCTCAGGCTGTAGCCTCCGGAGATGTTCAAGCTCTTAACTACTTTGTCGCGCAGAAATATACCGATGCCATTGGAAAATTTGCTGATTCGCCTAATCAAAAAGTAATCCTAATGCCAATTGAAGCATCTAATCTGATAGGTTCTCTCTCTGGTATCAAGGAGCTCCTGGGAGAGACTAAAGACAATTCGACTAAATAAAACTGGAAAAAATCATGCTTGAATTATTTTCATCTCACCCTGATTGGGGTTGGATTGCGTTAGGAGTAGCTTTTATTTTAATTGAAGTTTTACTCTTCAGCGCTGTGTTTATTTGGTTTGGCTCTTCTGCGATCATTACAGGCTTACTGACTATGGCTATTGGGATGTCCTGGCAAACACAGATTGCAGTTTTTTCTGTGCTAGCGCTAGCCTCTCTCGCTGGCTTCAAATTTCTAAGAGGTAATGAGGACTCCAGAGAAAGAACCGACGGTTACCAACTCAACAAAAGAGCTACTCACTACATTGGTAAGTCCGTTGAGGTTTCAAACGAAATTAAAAACGGGCGAGGCAGGGTTTACGTTGGAGACACTAGCTGGAAAGCCTCAGGTCCAGATTGTCCAGAGGGCACAAAAGTCAAGGTTGTCGACGTTGATGGCGACCGCCTTGTAGTTGAAATATCTGAGAACTAAAATCCTCTAAATTAAACTGAAATTCAATGTAGTTTCAGTGGATTATGCCCCATCCACTATAAACACCATCTTTCCTATAGTTTTCCCCAATAGACTATTCTCTACGGCCTAATCTGTGTTAAAAACACCCCTAGGCATATTCACACCCTTTTAGGGTGAATTCTCATAAAATTTCATTTCTAACGCTTCATTAGGAGGGCCAAATCGTGTCAGAAGTAATTAGCCAGAAATATTCGAGTTCAGCTCCCTCTAATCAAAGCTTCATAGACGCCATCGGTCCAATTTGGAAAACCAAATTCCCAGAGGATTGGGGTATTTCAGCAGGTGGCAGTGCCTACTTTGATGTGGATGACAGGGTACAATGGGCCGAAGATACAGGCCATTGCAACTTCGAAGGGTCCAAGATCTTGGAACTCGGACCCTTTGAGGGTTACAACACCTACCAACTAGCTCAAAAGAACCCTGAGAAGCTGGTTGCTTTAGAAGGTAATAATATTAATTTTCTGAAGACTCTAGTGGTAAAGGAAATGCTGAATATCAATGCCGAAATTCAGCATGGTGATTTCTTATCCTACTTAAACACTACCGAAGATAAGTTTGACATTGTATGGGCCTCCGGAGTTCTGTATCACCAGACAGAACCACTTCAATTTCTCGACGCGCTCTCTAAAGTCACTGATAAAATCTTTTTCTGGACTCACGCTTGGGGAGAAATAGTTATGTCTAACCCTGAGCAATACCCTCATTTCGATCCGATGAGTGACGAAGTTAGAGAATTCGATGGGCGAAACATAAAACATTATTATCGCAGCTATCTTTTCAAAAGCGACATACCAAAACAATTCTCAGGAGGAAGTTCTCCTTTCGCAATGTGGCTAAAAAAGGAAGAAATATACAAGGTTCTAGAAGATCGAGGTTTTAAGATTATAAAAAAATCAGAAAGTGATTCCCACGCCGCCGGACCTACTATTTCTTTTCTAGCATACCGATAGGGAGTCAAGACTGAGATGCAAGCGCCTTGGAATTTTGTTCTTCAATCCCTGATTAAAGCGGTTAAACCTAAGCAAGTTCTTTGCCTGGGATCTGAAATAGAATCTCACCAGGATAAATTGGCTGAGGCTGTTTGCTCCCTTGGAAGTCAATTTACTTTGGTTGGCTCTAAAACTAGTTTTGATCATGAATCTCTCAAAAGAAAACACGGGCCTCTTTTTCAATTAGTTCAGAACAATAAACCCTCTTCGCTGGAAAACTATTTTCCAGCTGATTTAGTTTTTATTAGAGGAGCTAGTAACTGGTTTACAGTTTTCAATCATTTAAAACTCGTTGAGAATCTTTGCGATAAAGGAGCTTATACTTTTCCGGTTGTTGCCATTTTCAATACTGGCTGGCCGTATGGACGACGTGATTCTTATGGAAAGCAATCCGATGTACCAACTCAATTCAAACGACCTCATAAGACTGGTGGGCTAATCCCAGGTAGCAACGAAGTTCATCTATCTGCCGGATTTGATTTAAATACTGAGCATGCGA
>CALIEE010000212.1 GCA_938022485.1 uncultured bacterium
GCGGTCGCCTTGATTACTCTTATTGCTGCTGCTGCTCTCTCCGTTGACCAGGGCAAAAACTTGATGACTCACCGAGAAGCCGAAAACCTAGCAGATTCCTTGGCTCTTAGTAGCGTTGTTGGTCTTGATGGTACAATTGAAGGCCTAGACCGCAGCACACAATTTTTTGCTGAAGCCATGAGTGAAGGTACCTTGGTGCATATCGGTGACTTTTCCGGGGCAAGTTCACACTCCTCTGCATCTAATAGCTTTACTTCATCAAATGTTACAATCGCAAAAGAGGTAGGATTCTATGGTTACACCAATGGACATAGTCAGCCCGGCGTATTCACCAGCTTTACCAACCTAGGTGTCGAGACAGCCTCAACTCCAGAGACATTTCATGTTCCAGGATATTTTATCGCAAATGCTGTAAGAGTTACGGTTCAAGTCCGCGACATTACCAATCCTTTTTACGATACCCTACAGGGAATGTTAGGAATAGGAGGGCAAAACAGTAGCTCCGAAGTACTTGGAAGCGCTATTGCCCTGAGAGATCAAAATATTGAGCTACCTGTGGCACCAATTGCCATTCCCGTTTGTGAGTTATTTCAAAACCATAACCCCTATGACAACCGGCGTTACTCCGAAGGAGGACAAACCGGTTTAAGCGGCGATATCTCAGTGAACAACGATGCAACACCTGCATCTGCTGGTGGTGGCTCTCCCTATTTTGAAAATCTGATTACCTTCAGAAACCAGGTCGAAAGTCAGTGTGCTAGAGAAATTGTCGCTAGAGAGCCTGAGCCTAATGACAGGGCTTATGACACTCTCAATGCGATGGAGAGAGCTAGACTAGATGGTATTATCCGCTCAGACAGTTACCACCGTCCTCCTTTGGCCGTTTATAACGGAAGTGAAAACGAGTGCTACCTTCCTAATACTGAAGGTGCAAACATAACCGGCTGGCAGCCTAATTGTAAGGCTTCTCCGATTCAGGCCATTCTTGGGGTGCCACAAGGGGTTAGTTTTCCCTCTCATGGACCTGCTGGAACAGATGAACTGCGAAATTCTATTCTTCTTAGAGCCCAATCAGGCTCTAACGGAACTAGGGCGAAAATTGGCACCCCATTTAGACCGATAGAAGACAGCGGTTATCTCCAAGGTGGTCTTAGTGATATTCTCCGAAATGCCATAAATTCTGGATTGTCCACCAGACACGGCCCAGAATTTAATACCACCGGTCACACCATAGGTTCCGAGTTTTTCAATGCTAATGGTTTACCTGAATTAAACTTTCCTTTTCGAAGAAATCTTTGGGTAGGTAGTGGAGATTTTCTAGACCCCTGGGGAGAGATGAGAATTCCTTTTGTAGGAATAGATCCCTTCTTTGGCACTGGAGATGATATGAATCTATCGATCTTAATGGCTAGCTCAAACGATCATCGAGAAGCCATTGTACCGGAAGCTTTTATGCCTCCACACACCATAACTGGAAATAATGCCGACCAGGAAACTTCTAATTTAGCAGCTAATACTGCAAATCACCTGCGCTACACCAACCCTATGTGCCATACCCAGGGAGTAGGAGATGGCAGGTTCGACACAACCGAGGCTCCGGTCTGGCCAGCTTACGCCATGCTAGTAGCTGGAGATAGCAGCTACTGCGACTTCTCTTCAACTACAGATGCTGCTGCTGCTAACCGACAACTTCCCACTGCCGCTACCAACCCAATCGTAGTAGGCTTTGTCAAAATTTCTATTTTCGATTTTAGATTTGACGATTATCAAACCGGCCAAGACGCTCAATGGCTTGAAGCAGTAGACCTGGAAGCTGGTCTAGAGGACAGAAATACCTGGGCTCTGGATATCTTCTCTATAATGCCTGAGTTCTCTGATATTCTTTTTGCTCAAAACTCAGTTGGCCAGGATACGATCAATGCAAATCTATGTGGACAATCATGCACTGGTCTTTGCCAAAATAGTGTCACTAATCCCACTTGCCAAAGTCTAGTTACTGCCTGCCATGATGCCCAAGGTCCGGACGGATTTTGTAATCAAACTGCTGATGAGCAAAGTGAAGGAGACGTTGCTCAAAACGAGATAAACCAATTGGTCAGTAATATCGAAGGAGGCTGGGTAGAAGACTGTTTTGGAGACACAGCAGATTCTCTGCGGCAACTGGCAGCTCAAGGTGAGGAAGATGATACTGTCCACTGCGCGGAAGTTTGTGGTGGTGTCTATATTCCAGATGACGTTATTGACGGCCGTCCTGCAGATAATTTCTATATTAATCTAATGCAAACTGTAGGCTACAGTGACTACGAAACAGGAAGTCCTTGGCAACAGCATCTTGCTAACCGGCACCAAGGCGCCAATGGTTACTCTTGGGTTGGCTTCGATCATTCATGTATGCAATCTATGATCGGCAATTCCTTCCAAGGCCTAGGATGTAGCAGAGAAGCTGGAGAAAACTCATCTCCTCCTCGAGGAAACGTTTCCTGTGACGATGTTTGTCTTACTGCATATACGGAGACGACTTTGGACTGGTACGGATTGGAATTTAATTGGACAACGGATCAAAGTGCAAGTTGTTTAGCCCAATGTAATGACACTACTGGAGTTCACACAGGCCTGAGAAACCGAGCTGCTGCTTCCGGCGAAACCGCTGGTTTTGCTGAAATACTAAACACCCTAAACGCTTTGGATTATCAGCAATCACAGGGATTTCAATATGCGAATCCAAATATCGGTGCTGACGGAAACGATGAGGCTACGGTTATTGCAACCTACGAAGACCTAGCTTCAAACCACGGAGCAACTCAGGTTTGTTTTCCAAGACATCTAAACAATCAGCCGATCAAAGAGGCAGGTGGTTGGGAACAGCCAACACCGAGAGCTTCCGGTTCTGGTTGCAGCGGGGTTAGGCTGAGAATGAGCTGTGAAATGACTTCTTTACAGTTTGGACAACCCTTCGATCAGCTAAAGCCAGCTATTGTTGGAAAGTAGTTAAGAAAAACAAAGACTTAGCCTCAAAAACATGAAGCATGAAGATGGCTAGGCCGAAACTTAACTCTTTATTATTTTAATGCTATAACTAAGCCTGTAACTTAGAACAGGATCTTATTGGATTCACTACAGTTTGTCGGCTGGTCTTTCGTTCAGAATGGCCTGCTCTAAACTGGTAATTACAAATCCAACCCTTGTTTCTAATCGTTCTTTCAGACAATCCGCTCGGGTATTTATCTTTACAGGTCTACTTTTCAGTTCTCGCTCTTTCCATAGAACTGAAAGCTAGACCTGTTGTGATTTTTGGGAGCTTCAACGCCCCCAAAAGGAGGTTTTAGCTAAGACTATTCTTTCGATAACCCCATTCCGGGGTCCTTACTTAGGAAACTAAAATGAAAGTTCAAGCAATAGCACTGACAGCTATAGTTTCACTTTTTCTTACCGCTTGTGGTGGTGGAG
>CALIEE010000213.1 GCA_938022485.1 uncultured bacterium
TCTTCAGCTCGCCCGAGAATCTGGCAATGCCCCTAAGCGCCCTTGGAAGAGGATTCGCAGACCCAGAAAGTAAGGTTTATTGCTCGGTTAGTGAGAATGCTGCGTTAAACCTCTTATTTGGAGCTCCAAGCCGGGCCAGAACTTGGGCTTTTTGAGGTTCAGCCCAGTATACAAGACTAATCTATTGCCTGAATTAGCTGTCCCAGGAGGGTTAATTCATGCGTAAAACACGAGCTTTTTTTTGCCAATTTTGTTAATCCCGGCTATTGTTGACGACTTTCGCGGTAATAGTCTTTCCCAGTGAATCTGCTGCTCGTTCTGGAAATTTTCCGGTCGCTTCGTACGGGTCCTGTTTTAGACTTTTCCTATGCTCGCCCTAGTTGGTGAGGAAGGGAAAACTGTTTACTAATTTCCAGATATTGGTGTTTACCTGATGGCAGTGGCTGAATGCGAGGTTGAAGAGTTAATGAAACCGGCCTCACCTAATAATAATTTACCAGAGAGCGCCAGCGACGATTTTAATGAGTATCTTGAGGACTTCAGGCTGCTGTTAAGCAGGCTTTTTAGCTCTGAAGGACTAGTCGAAGGATTGGAGCAGAGCTGGGGAGCCCCGGCTGAATTCCTTGATCCTATTTTAAAAACAAACCCTTTTCGTGTCTATCTTGCCGAGGAATATGGGGGTAGAGGCGCACATATTAAACATGGTCTTTCTCTCTTAGAAGCCTGCTCTTACCAGTCACTTCCTTTGTCCTTGATGGTGGGTATCAACGGGGCATTGTTCCTTCAGCCGGTTGGAATATACGCTGACGAAAGTGCGAGAAAGGAAATATTTTCTGATTTCTTAACCAACCAGCGCATGGGTGGCATGATGATCACGGAGCCAGGTCATGGCTCGGACGCGCTTAAGATGAAAACATTTTTTAGTAAGCTTGAAAACGGTGAAAAATATCACCTGCAAGGATTGAAGCATTGGGCTGGGTTGACGGGAAAAGCTGATTACTGGCTTCTTGCCGCTAGAGAAAGCAAAGGCCAGGGGCGGCTAGGTAAGGACATTGGTTTCTTCATTCACCCCTCCAGAAATAAAGGGCTTGAAGTTGTAGAATACTATAAAAACCCTGGCTTAAGGTTGATTACTTATGGAAGAAATCAAATTGATTGCGAAGTAGATAACAACTATCGTCTGGTTCCAAAATCCAGTGGCATCAAAATGCTAACGGATATTCTGCACAGGAGTCGTTTGCAGTTCCCAGGTATGGGAGTTGGCTATATTCGAAGGCTTCTCGAGACTGGTGTTGAGCATTGCTCTCAACGTGAAGTTGGTGGAAAAAACCTTTGTGATTACGAACAAGTTAAAAGTCGTATTTTTGCTCTCCAATCTAACTTTACTGTTTGTTCGGCCATGTGTGCCTATACCAGTCAAAGAGCAGGCTGCGATCAAGATCTTACCGGAGCAACTGTTGAGGCTAATAGTATTAAAGCTCTTGTGACTGATTACATGCAGGAGAGCGCTCAGTCCTTGATGCAGCTTCTTGGTTCAACAGGTTACCACATTTCCAGCCTTGCAAGTCGCTCAATAATGGACAGTCGACCTTTCCAAGTTTTTGAAGGGTCTAATGATATTCTATATCAGCAGATTACCGAATCCGTAATCAAGTCTATGAAGAAAATGAAGACAGCTAATGTCTATCAGTTCCTTAAAAACTATGAGCTGACTTCGAGAGCTGCGGATTATTTCAAAGACTGCTTATCGTTCGAACTGAACCCGAACCTGGGCCAAGAGAAACTAGTTCAGTTGGGTCGAATTTTAGCTCGTGTTGTCTCTTTGCAATTTACCATAGACCTAGGAAACGCTGGTTTTAATAAGGGTATGGTTGCTAATGCCAGCGATAACCTTAGGGCGGAAGTTGTAAGTCTGCTTTGTCACTATAATGAAGATAAGAGTGGCCGGGGGGTTGAAGGAGACTTTGCAAACTCCAATTGGCAGGCCTGCGTCGCCTGAGTGTATGGAGAGCTTTTCTCCTCCTTTCTTCATCAAGTCTCCTCACTGCCGCGTGCGATGGCACGCCTCATTCGTTGACTTCCGAGCGCCTCGACAAAACTCTCTCAACCCTCAGTAATATTTGAGACTCTTTTCGTTTTTTGTGAGATAGGTGATTAAGCTGCTAGGACTGCTGTCACTCGCAAAAGGGTAATTTCGGGGCGGGCTAGTATTATCAAACGTTGTTGGTTAACTTCTGCATTGAAGTAATCTTTTGCCTCTTCCGAATTTACTTCCAAGATTAGCTGGCTTCCTTCAACTCTTGCATCGGTAACAAACTTGGTTTGTTCAATAACGCCGTATTGGAGCTTTTCCTGCAGACGCTCTAGTATTAAATTCCATACTCGATTTTTGTTATCTTCCTGATCCATGGTCTTTAGAGATAGTCGCTTGCTTTGAGCTAAGTCTATCGTTTGAGAAGAAAGTTGACCAGTAAGAATTTTCCGAAGCATAAATATGCAGAAACCACCCCAAATCCCGTGTTTTTTTAGAGTCTAGTTTAGGTCTCAGTATATAAATATCTCGGACGCTTTGCGTCCGAAAGAGTCCGCTTGGAAGATGATAGAAGAGCCGAAGTTTATAAAGTAGGTTGAGTATAGAAAGCATAAAAAAAAGGAGCCCGAAGGCTCCTTTTTGGACAAAGAATCTGAGGCCCAAAGTTAGGCTGCGACTCTACTGCCAACATTCTCAGGTTTTGGCTGAGGAATAACTTGCTCTTCGGCAGCTTTTCTCGAGTTCCTGATTTGAGCTTCGTATTGCAGCTGAATAGCTTTTCTCATCTCTTCCATGTGGAAATCTAGAGCTTCGCAGATATATGCAAAGCCAAAAGACTCAGCTATGTCGTCTGGTCCAAAAATCCACTGTCTAGAGGACTCTTGTAGTTCTCCGTCTCCGGAAACATAGTCAGTAATTGCTCTTTGAAGGACCGCCGCTAGCAATCTTCTCTCTGGATTAAAAGTACTTCCACCAGTTGCGACTTCACCATTTGACCAAAGCTTCATAATTAATCCAGCCTTTTTGTTAGTAGGGGTGGCAATTTACCTCACAGCCAGCCCAGGTTAATTTTAAGCCCCCTCACCAGTCATTCTCTAAAAGCTAGAGAAAAGCCCGGTAATTTAAAGGGGCCGAAGGATACTTCAGCATGCTGTGGAAAGTCAATGGAAAACTGCATGCCTCAAATTAAAAGAGTGCGAGCAGCCAGATGGCCTGCCACAAGTGCTAACTAACCGAAATTAAAACGAAAAACTTAGAACCGGAATTTGATTTTTGCTCTGAAGGAGCAATCCTCTCTTCCTACTACCGTTCTGACAGTTTTGCTTTGATGTGTGCTCAAAAATATCTGGAAGATAGTGAAATTCTACTACCCCAATATATAGGCCCTTGGGGCCAGTGGAACCCAACATGTGGAAAGACTAAAAATAGCTTAATTTACTGAAATTACTCTTGAAAGTAATATCTTTCACTGCTACTGTGGGAAATAATGGGGATTAGTGGGAGTTGAAGGCAACCGAGTAGTGGATACTGGTCAATCGATACCAACAGTAGATTCTCTTCTTGCGGATCAAGGAGTGGGTAAGGAGCAACCTCCTTTCAGGGGCAGTTTTAGTCATCAACTCGATTCGAAAGGGCGAATTAATATTCCTGTGGGTTATCGCACCTTAATTGAAGAGATGGGTTCGGCTGATCTGGTTGTCACCAATTACATTTGTGATGGTTCCCGCTGTTTGGAAGCTTTCCCCTTAGCGACGTGGAAAACTTTCGAAAAGCGTATATCTAAACTCAGTCGCTTCGATGCGCGCCTGAAGACTTTGGAAAACTATTATTTGTCCAGAGCATCAATGTGTTCCTTGGATTCAAGTGGGAGAATATTACTGCCCGTGCACCTTAGAGATTATGCGGGACTGAAGAGTGAGGTTACTTTCACCTCAGGACTGAGAGGTTTTAGGGTTTGGAACTCGACTGTTTGGACTCATGTCTTTGAAAAGGCAGAATCTGCCTTACTTGAAAATCCAGATCTTTTCAGTGGAATTGATCTTGCTGGCTTAATATCAGAGGAGGGTTCCTGAAGTGAGTCAGGCTACTACTACAGTTCACCAATCAGTTATGATGACCGAAGTTATGGAATGCTTCGATTATCTTTCCGAGATAGAGAATCCAGTATTTTTGGACTGCACGCTTGGTGGAGCAGGGCATAGCGAAGCTTTGCTTAAAAAATATCCAGATCTATTTGTTTTGGCAATTGATCAGGATCCGGATGCCTTGGAGCGAGCTAAGGTAAGGTTGACTGATTATAGTGATCGATTAATTCTTGCTAGATGTAATTTTAGAGACTTGGATGGTCTTATCTCGGAACTATTTAAACAGAAAGCAATTCCCTACCGGAGTAATCTAAAGCTTTTCGACGGTATCATAGCCGATCTAGGAATTAGCAGCGATCAACTTGCAGATCCTGATCGTGGGTTTTCTTTTTTACAAAATTCTCCATTGGATATGAGAATGGACCCGAGTTCTGAACAGGGTGCTGCGAGTTTACTAAATGAGAGTAGTAAGTCTGAATTACAATCAATTTTTAGAACTGGTGGGGTGGGAGCCGTTTCCGGTGTCCTAGCTGCTAAGGTTGTTGAGTCTAGACCGATAAATAGCACCTCTGAATTTGCCTCTATATGTGAGTCGATTGGTGAACTTAACACTCGCCCAGGTAGAAGTGCCGCGACTGTTCCTTTTCAAGCTGTGAGGATAGCAGTTAACGATGAACTTGGAGCTGCCAGAGAACTGATTGATTCGGTGCATCAGTTTCTATCTCCTGGGGCCAGTGTCTGCGTCATTTCTTTTCATTCGCTTGAGGATAAAATAGTGGCTAAGGGAATGCGAAGTTGGGAGAGGGGAGAGCAAGTCCCTCGACGTATACCTCAACAGGGCGGAGTAACCGGAATAGGAAAATTATTAACCAAAAAGGCTCTATCTCCTCGTGAAGAAGAGATAGGGGTCAACCCTCGTGCGCGAAGTTCAATGATGAGGATTTTTAGACGTAATGAGAAAGAGGTGGGTGAATGAGAACGGCGAAAATTGGGACAGCGTTGGCTTTGTTTTTAGCCTTAACAATTCAACTTGGCGTCAGAGTTGAGGTGACTAAAAAAGCGTATCTGATGGAGAATCTTAGAGCAGAGGCTTTGGAGAATGATGTTTTGCTTAGAGATCTTAGGCTTAACTATGCTTGGTTAACTAGCCCTGAACAACTTGGTAAAAGGGCGAGCATTCATCTCGGGCTCCAGGCTCCAAAAATGAATGCTGTCAAAAATATTGCTCGATAATTTTGGGTAGAATGCGGAGTGGGGAAGGATTAAGGATGATTTTTAAAAGAGCAAAAGAAAGCCAAGTCTCCAGAGGAATTGAGAGCTGCCGAGCCTTAAGATTAAGGAGTCAAAAACCATTGAAAAACTCTTCGACTACTCCCTCTAAGCCAGTTCATTCTAGCCTAACCTTAAGATTGATATTCCTTCACATCTTAATTGTTTCCTCGGGCGCATTCTTAGCTCAAAACCTCTATCGTTTACAGGTTAGTGAGACAGGGCAATGGGTTAAGCTTGGAGATCGTCAGCATAACACTTCGAAAAAAGTTAAAGGGGCAAGAGGGCAAATCACTGACAGATATCAGCGTCCTTTGGCTATATCGGTTAGGTCTTACGATGTGGGAGTGAATCCTAAGAGGGTGAAAGACCTCCCGGCTTTGTCCTCAAGGCTTGAGAAATTAGGTAATCTTTTTCAGCCTGCTCGTTTAGAGCTCCTTAGTAAAAAAAGAAAGTTTTTTTGGCTGGCTCGAGGTCTTCACCCTGAGTTAACCAAAGATTTTCAACTTTCAAGAATAAAAGGGCTTAATCTGATCCCGAGGTTTCAGCGAGTATACCCGCAAGGAGACCTAGCTTCCTCACTTCTTGGTGTTGTGGGTCGTGAAGGAAATGGTTTGGCTGGTATGGAAAGAATTCTTGAAAAAAGTTTGGAAGCCGATTCAAGGGTTCTTAAAGTGGAAAGAGATGCGCGAGGAAGACTTGTAAGTAAGCTGGCTGGAAATGTTGAGCCGCTTAAACCGGAAGTTTCAAATGGACAGGGAGTAGCCTCAGAAAGGAATGATAGATTCAGAGATGAGGGAGCACGAGTTTCTCTTACTGTAGATTCTGTTTTACAGCGATTTTTAGAAGAAGAGCTAGACGTTGCCAGAGAAGAGAGCCAAGCGGCTCAGGCCATGGGTCTTATGATGGATGCTGATAGCGGAGAAATTCTTAGCGTTGCTCAAACTAAACGCTTCAATCCAAATAGTTCAAAGGGACTAGACCCTGATTTTTTAAAGAACTCTGTTTTTCAAGACCAACTTGAACCTGGCTCTACACTAAAGCCATTGGTTCTAGCTGAAGCCTTGGAGAGACGATACCTCGGCGATCGAGAGTTGATCGATTGTCAGAAAGGTAAGATGAAAATTGGGAAACATACTATTAGGGATGTACATCGAGAGAGGCTTCTTTCGGTAGAAGATGTTGTGATTAGTTCTTCAAATGTAGGGATGATTAAGATTGCTGAAAGAATGGGCAAAGAAGTTGTTTGGGGTGGTCTAAATAAACTAGGTTTCGGTAAGTCTTCAGGGCTAGGTTGGCCAGGTGAAGGTGTAGGCATACTTAGGAAGCCTGAGCGATGGAAAGATATAGATCTTGCTACAGCATCCTTTGGTCATGGCTTAGCTGTTACAATGGTTCAAATGGCTAGGGCCTACAGCGCTATTGCTAATGGCGGCTTCCTACCATCTCCTTCGCTTCTGCTGAACTCTTCGAATAATGGTGCCGCTGAAAAAAGAGTGTTTTCGCCTTCAACGGTTTTTCGAATTAAGGAAGTTTTACGCGGTGTAGTTGAGAGTGAGAAAGGAACAGGTAAAAACGCAAAGGTGGAAGGGATTGAGGTTTACGGTAAGACAGGGACCTCTCATAAGCCTAAAGTCGACGGACGTGGCTATGATAAAGACAAAGTCATATCCTCTTTCATTGGTTTTGCGGAAGGTAGTAAAATAGGGGTTGATCGAAAGCTAGTCCTGTATGTCATTGTTGACGAGCCTTCAGTTGAAACCCGCTGGGGTGGGACGCTAGCAGCCCCAGTGTTCTCTCGTGTCATATCTAGGTCAATGCAGTACCTAGCTTCCATGACCGGCTCAAAACAAAAAGCACTTCAAAGGCTGGAGAGCCCTCAGGGAGTTTAGAGAGCTTTTTAGTAGTTTCTTTTCGATTTTGTTTTTGTGGAAAACTAGTTAGATTGGCCTTATTGTTTCAAAGTTAGGGTCAAAGACCCGTAAA